>JAZROC010000378.1:0-2517 GCA_045648525.1 Clostridia bacterium | reverse complement strand
CTTTGCCGCAAGGGTTTATCATAAAATGGGCGTAAAAAGAATAGTTCTTGCCCGCGAAATGACGTTAGAAGAAATTAAAGTTTTCTCGAAAGTTATTCCCGAAGACCTTGAAATTGAAGCATTCGTTCACGGTGCAATGTGTATGGCTTTTTCCGGCAGATGCTTTATAAGCACTTATCTTACCGGCAGAAGCGGAAACAGAGGCGAATGTACTCAACCTTGTCGTTGGCGCTATCATCTTGTTGAACAGACCCGCCCCAATGAAATTTTTCCCGTTGAAGAAGGTGAAAAAGGCACAACCCTTTTATCTTCAAGGGATATGAAGTGCATTGATTTTATTGATGAACTTGTTTCAGCAGGCGTAACCTCCTTCAAAATTGAAGGCAGAATGAAATCACCCTATTACGTTGCAACGGTTGTTAACGCTTACCGTCACGCAATCGACAAAACTGCGCCCGTTGAGCTTCTTTCAAAAGAACTTGACTGCGTAAGCCACCGTCCATACTCAAGCGGTTTTTACTATGGCGAGCTTGAAAGATATATGCCCGACGACGATATGGCTTATAAGCAGGATAAGGTTTTTGCAGGCATTGTAAAAGACTATAAAGAAGGTCGGCTTACGATAGAACAGCGCAATCATTTTAAAGAAGGCGATGTTTTTGAGGTAATTTCGCCTAACAATATCGGTCTTTCCTTTGAGGTTAAAAATATGTACAACGGTGACGGTGAAAAGGTTGATAAAGCTCCGCACCCGCAGGAAACTATTGTTATTGACTGTCCTTTTGAACTTTCCGAAGGGGACATTTTAAGAAAGAGGTAATAAAGCCTTGTTTGGAAAAAATATTAAAATAGAGATTTTCGGTGAATCACACGGAGAAAAAATCGGTGTGAAGATAGAAAATCTCAAAAAAGGTTTTAAGATAAATAAAGATGAGCTTCAGGCTTTTTTAGACCTTCGTGCACCGGGAAAAAACGAGTTTTCAACACCGCGAAAAGAAGAGGATAAAGTTGAATTTATCTCGGGCGTGGACGTACACGGTGTAACTGACGGCAGCGTTTTTGAAGCAGTAATTTATAATACTAATACGCGTTCGCAGGATTATGAAAAAACTGTTCCACGACCTGCCCATGCCGATTATCCCGCATACGTAAAATACGGTAAAATTCCTGCAGGGGGCGGCAGATATTCAGGCAGACTCACCGCACCTTTGTGCATTGCAGGCGGTATTATATTGCAAATGCTTAAGGAAAAAGGCATAGAAATTGATGCCCATATTTTAAATATTCACGGCAAGTCTGACGATGCCTTTGATAGCTTAACAAATGATTTTTCAGGCATATACAAAAAGCCTTTTCCCGTTATAAACGATGCTTTGGGCGAAAAAATGAAAGAAGAAATATTAAAAGCCAAAGCAGATGGCGATTCCGTTGGTGGCACAGTTGAATGTAAAATTACAGGACTTCCCGTTGGTTTGGGCGATGCTCTTTTTGATGGTATTGACGGTCATATTGCTTCGGCAATTTTTGCTATTCCTGCCGTTAAGGGTATTGAGTTTGGCAGGGGTTTTGCGGCTACAGAGCTTTACGGCAGCGAAAATAACGACCAATATTATTTTGATAACGGTGTTAAAATCTATACCAACAATGCAGGCGGTGTATTAGGCGGTATGTCGTCAGGTTTCCCACTTGTTTTCTCCGTTGCATTTAAACCTACGCCGTCAATTTATAAGGAACAGCGTTCCGTTGACCTTAAAACAGGCGAAAATACTATGTTTTCCGTTAAAGGCAGACACGACCCCTCAATAGTTCAGCGCGCAGTTATGCCTGTAATTGCATCGGCGGCAATAGCAATTTTTGATTTGTTGGAGGAAGTATGAGAATTTTAGTTTTAAATGGCCCCAATCTTAATCTTTTAGGTCTGCGTGAGCCATCAATTTACGGCAATGATACTTATTCCGACCTTGAGAAAATGATAAAAGACCATTGCAAAGAAAAAAATATTTACGTTGAAATAAAGCAAACCAACCACGAGGGCGTGCTTGTTGACGAAATTCAAAAAGCTTTAGGTGATTTTGACGGTATAGTTATAAATCCTGCCGCGTATACCCACACAAGCGTTGCAATTTTAGATGCGGCAAAAGCGGTAAATCTGCCAATGGTTGAAGTACATATTTCCGACGTTTCAAAACGCGAAGATTTCAGGCAGATTTCATACATTCGCTCTGCTTGCCTGACGACCATAGCAGGCAAAGGTTTTCAAGGTTATTTAGAAGCTATAGATTATTTGGAAAAATCGCTGTCTTGACACAGCGATTTTTTTCAGAACACTGACAAAACCTTACAAACACAAAATCCTGCAGTTTTATTGCAGGATTTTATTTGCTTCGTTGCATTTCACTTGCAAAATGTGGTCATTTACGTTGGTGTAAACTCCCTTTTTTGCAAGTTTAGCGCCTTGCCTTGCAAGGCTTTGTCGAATTCTGACAAATTACTGACTTTGTCAGCAAATTGGAAAAT
>JAZROC010000377.1:0-2314 GCA_045648525.1 Clostridia bacterium | reverse complement strand
TAAGGTGAAACGAAAGTAAACTCAATTCCCATTCTCTTCATTGTAACGGAGAAAAGGTTAAAAGTTCCACCGTAAACGGTTGATGCGCATACAACGTGGTCACCACAAGAAGCAATGTTAAAAATTGCATAGAAGTTTGCCGCCTGACCTGATGAAGTAAGCATTGCCGCAGAACCGCCTTCAAGCGCTGCTATTTTATTGGCAACGTAATCGTTGGTGGGGTTCTGTAATCTTGTATAAAAATATCCGCTTGCTTCAAGGTCAAAAAGTTTTCCCATATCTTCGCTTGTATCGTATTTAAAAGTAGTGCTCTGAATTATAGGAATTTGCCTTGGTTCGCCGTTACCGGGAACATAGCCTGACTGTATGCATTTAGTTTCAATTCTTGTATCTTTCATAGTGTTCTCCTAAATAAAAAATATATTAAAAATTATATCATTATATTATTAATTCAGCAAGAGATTTTTATTAAAATTTCCACGTTTTCATCTTCTGAAACATTTATGCTTAACGGCAAAGCTAAAAATCCGCCAACGGGATTAAATATTCTGTCGTTTTGATATCCCTTTATAAAATCAATTTTCTTGCTCGAGGTTATTGTAACTTTATCAAAAGAAACCGTATTATTATCGAATGTTACATTCTCTCCATACGAGCATACGATAGGTAAATGCAGTTTACCACTTCCCTGCGCTTTTATTTTTACAGTATTTTTGGAGAAAATGTATTCTAACTGATATTCAGTTGATTTTTTGCCACCGAAATCTGTAAGATATCCCTTTACCGCATAAGTATTTTCAGTAACTGACGTTTCAGCATCAAGGCACAGCATTGATGAAAATTCACCATTATCAATACGCAACGTCTGACAGCAATCTTTATAAATATCATAGTGAACCTGCATATTTAAGGGCTCAACATTTGAAAAGCGTCTTCCGTTTGATGCAAAAAGTACACCGTAATTTTTATTATAAAGACAGGTTATACTTCCTCCCGATATGGTTTGATTTGCATCAAATTTCAGCGAGGTTGCAGACATTGTGCCCCTGAAATCACCTAATGAAACAAGTGTTACCCCTGCGCTTTCAAGATTTTTAAAGCCATACTCTGAATCTTGCGGAATTGACGTTCTTTTCTTATTTTCAAACGGATTATCAACTACGTAGGCTATTGTCTTTGCGTGAGCAAAAGCGTGATGAACGCACGGCGACATTTCTGCTTCTTCATACATTTTACCACCTGAAATTAAACCGTCAAAAGTCAGTTCTTTCAATAAAAGAGTGTAGCGCAAGCACATTTCATAAAACATTGGATCAAAATCAGATAAAATTCTGAATGCGAATTGTGAGCCATCAGAAGTTCTGCTTCCATAATAAGTCCACTTAACCGCCCTTGAACCCCACGAATTATCCCATGCACCGTCCGGCAACATAAACTCTGCTGATTTTCTTAAAAGTTCCGCGCAGAGTTTTAAAATTTCTTCGCGTTCAAGAAGCTTTGCATAGAGAGCAAAATTGCCGATAGATTCTTCAACGTTATATCCTAAATCAATATTTTTATGTCCTTTTTCAGTGCACTTCAATCCGCCTGCTTCGCCGTAAAAATGTCCATCATCAGTTATTGATTCTAAAATTTTATCTTCTTGCACAATAGCCTCAATTTTATATTTTTCGTCACCAACAAGTTTATAGGCAACTGCCATCGAAGTAAGATATGCTACGAGATAATTTGTTGCAACACCCGTACCTTTCCTATAAGAAAATAAAGGCATTTTATAAAAAGATTCTGTCACAGAAACAAAATCATCATGCCATAATTTATAAGTATTTTTTGGAAGAATTTCCTTGTGTGTTATGAGCGTAAGACCTAACGAAATCTGATAAAACTCAGTAACACCGTACCAAGTGTTTGAAGTATCGTTCATATTAAGCCCATTACATCTTCTGACGTTATTTTTCTGCCAATGAAAAAGATTTTCGGCACATTTAAGATATTTTTCTTCTCTTGTTTTACTATACATAGTAATCATCGGATATATAGCGTCGGCACATCTGCCGTGAATAATACCACAGGGTTCGCATAAAATACCGCCAAAAAGGCCTTTATGGTTGCGTTCGGTTATCTGTAATTCGACCATTTTGTCGCACCACGTTTTTAAAAGTTCATAACAAAGTTCATTTAACATGAAATATACCTCCGATTTTATGTATTATATCATTTAATAATTCTCTTGTAAACACAAAAAGTTTAATTGGTTGTTTTAATTACTTATTTTTCTATAAATATTTGATATACAAATCAAGTTAATTGTGAT
>JAZROC010000376.1:0-5104 GCA_045648525.1 Clostridia bacterium | reverse complement strand
CACAAAAACGTAAACTTCATTAATGGAATAATACATAATATAATTTATGAGGTTAATATTGACATCGTTGGTCCATATCACGATAGGCTCTGTCGGTGGAGGCTTTTAGTATTCAGGAAGATCTCCGAAATATAATGCCTTTAAAGAGTTTAAAATATCTGTACCAACATATATTTTATCCGTAATCCCATATACTCTTTTATCAAAGAAACGTTTTATAATCCTCGTAATTTTTCTTTAAGAGGTTGGGGGTATCAAGGCCGTAAGGGCATTTTGATTTGCATTTTCCGCAGTTTGTGCAATTTTCGATTTTCTTCATTTTTTCCTGACCTGACGGTGTTAAATATTGTGCTGACGGTGAACGACGGAGAAGCAGGGACATTCGCGCACAGTTGTTGATTTCAATGCCTTGGGGGCAGGGCATACAGTAGCCACAGCCACGGCAAAATTCACCGCTTAATTCTTCGCGCTCTTTTTTAATAAATTCTTTTATTTCTTCGGTCATTGACGGTGGATTGTCGTTGTATGACAAAAATTCGTCTAACTCGCTTTCCTTTTGCACGCCCCAGATAGGCGCAACGGGATAATCGCGCAAAAATGCGTAGGCGACGTCTGAACGGGTGATAAGTCCGCCTGCTAAAGCTTTCATACAGATAAAGCCCACGTCGTGTTTTTCGCAAAGACGAACTAAATTTTCCTCTTTTTCACCTGCTAAATAGGAAAAAGGAAATTGCAAAGTATCATAAAGCCCTGATAAAATGGCTTCTTCTGCAACGTGATAGCGGTGGTTGGTCATTCCGATAAAACGGATAAGACCCTTTTCCTTTGCTTCAAGCATTGCTTCGTACATACCCGTGCCGTCGTTTAATTTATAGCATTTTGCAGGATTGTGAAACTGATAAATATCAATATAATCAGTTTTCATCATTTTAAGACTCTGATTTAATTGCTCCCAAAATCCTTTAACGTCAGGTGCATCGGTTTTTGTGGAAATAATAATATTTTCTCTTACGTCACTTAAAGCGAAGCCGATTTTTTCTTCGCTGTCGGTGTACATATGAGCGGTATCAAAATAATTTATGCCGTTATCGTATGCTTTTCTTAAAAGTGTGGCGGCATCCTCAAAAGAAATTCTCTGTATGGGAAGGGCACCAAAGCCGTTTTTTGTAACTGTTAAGTTTGTTCTGCCTAAACGTAAAGTTTCCATATAAATCTCCGTAACTTTATTTTTTTAATTAGAATATCACAAATATTGAAAAAAGTAAATATAAACTATAAATTTTGCCTTTTTGCTACCTTTAAACAAAAAAATATGCACCTCAAAGCAGTTAATTGTGGTGCATATTAAAAGTTTTTAATTAATTATACGTTTCTTCCTGTCGTTATATTACGTGCATCAATGACCTTTGCAATTTTTTCAATAAAAGCTCTTGAATCAAACTCATTGTCAGAAATTTGTGACTGTAATTGATAAAGCATACTACGTATTTCTTCGTCTTGGTTTGCAATTACGTTGTCATTTGAATAATGCAATTTTTCTTCCAAAGAATCAAGCTCTTTTTTATATTTATCTGCATTTTCTTCAAGCTGTATGCATTTTACAAGCTTGCGCAACTGAAGTATGTTTTCTTTAGCCTGTGCAAAACTTTCGCTTTCTGCGTTTTTTCTTGATGCAAAAACATTAATAACAAGAATTATTGCACCTACTATAAGGTATGCCACAACATAAAGCCCAAGATACGTCATGTATCCAAATGGGAAATTTACAATATATACGCAAGAGAGGATTACTGAAAAAGGGATCATTAATGCCGATAATATTGCACCTGCAACCTTACGTGGTTCACCTTTTGAAAAATAACATAAGGCTGTTGTAATTCCCTCGGCTAAAATTACACATAAAAGAGTTATCAAGCAAATTGCTTGAAACAATGCGTTACCAAGGATTACTGAATAAAGTATTACAGTAACAATTATTGCAATAATGCCACAAATTAAACTGATAGGTAATTTTTTCTTAAAAATTCCTCCTTATTCAATTTTTGAGCCACATTCAGCACAGAATTTTGTGCCGGGAGCAAGCTCTGCACCGCAAGAAATACACTTCTTAATGAAGGAATATCCACATTCTGCACAGAACTTTGCATTTTCAGCAACTGATGCACCGCATGAAGGACAAAGAGTTTTTCCGCAAACGCTACATTTATTTGAGCCATCGGCAATATCATTTCCGCAATTTTTACATGGATTTATCTTTTTACCGCATCCGGCACAGAATTTTGTTCCTTCAGCGATGACGTTGCCACAAGCAGAACATTTTAATTCAAGCGCTTTCTGCTGAGTATTTGCACCGCACTCAGGACAGAACTTAAGACTTGCTGATATCTGTTTATGGCATTTAGGACACTCTTTGGTTTCTTCTTTGGTTGACATAACGTTATCCATATTACCCATTGCGTTGCCCATTGCACCGCCTACACCAAAGCCCATACCAAGGCCCATGCCTGCACCCATAACAGCGCCTGCCGTACCCTGATTGCCGGCGGCCGTATTAAGGGTATCAAAGGTTCTTTCTTGTTGATAGTTATAGCCTAAAATATCCATTTCTGCGCGTTTTGCAAGTGCTGACTTTAATTGTTTAACTGCCGGATCATCTTCAGGTACATTTATATCGTTAACATAGAAGTTTTCAATTTTTATACCAAATTCTGCAAACTCATCAACAAGTTGCTGGCAAAGAGCATTTGATATTTCATCAAGATGTGAATTGATTTCAAGAATAGATATTTTCTGCGAAACAAGACAAGATGAAATTCTATCTTTAACACGTGTAACGTAAAGACCTTTAAAATAGTCAGTCATTGTTTTTGTGTTAAAGAAAGGCATTGTGCCCACTAGCTTAGTAAGGAAGCGACGCGAATCTTCTACCTGAAGACCAAACTGACCAAAAGCACGTAACGGAACAAATACACCATACTTAGGATCCTGCACCTGAATGGGAGTTATTGTTCCCCATTTAATATCAAGTGAGAAACTACGGTTAATAAACCATACCTCTGCAGAAAAAGGTGACTTTTTACCAAAGGGAATGTTTATAAGCTTTTGTAAAACAGGAATATTATCTGTTGAAAGCACATATCTGCCGGGGCCAAATACATCTGCTATCTGGCCGTTTTTTACAAGCACGGCTTCCTGAGATTCGTTAACAATAAGTTGCGTCCAAGTAGCTAACTCACTATTAGGATATTTCCAAGCAAAAATGCTTGCATCTGAATTAAATTTTAATACCTCTACAATCGCCATGATACTTACCTCTTTGTGTTTCTTTATTTTTATTATATAATTATACATTATATAAACAGTATTGTCAAGATAATAAGTAATTTTACAAAAATCGATAAAAATAACAAAAAATACTTGTAAAAATTTTTTATTTGTAGTATAATATACGTACATACAAGAAAGGGGTTTATTGTAATGAATAATTTATGTCCTCAGTGCGGTGCTCCCGTAGACGCTAATGCAAAAAAATGTGAATATTGTGGTGCAGCTATTACACAGGCTCAAGAAAAGTCAGCAGCTCCTGAAGTGGAACGTGTTGTTTATGTAAAGCAGGAACAGGCAAATCCTGAAAGAGCTAATTGGCCTATTAAAAATAAAGTTGTAGCAGGAATTCTTGCACTTCTTTTAGGAAGCCTTGGTATCCACAAATTTTATTTAGGTCAAACTTTTAAGGGAATTTTGTATATTGTTTTCTGCTGGACTTATATTCCCAGCATACTTGGTTTTATTGAAGGCATTATGATCTTTTGTTCCAATGATGAAAATTTCCAGATTAAATATAAGTGTAGAATTGGCTGATATTTTTTAAACAAAAAATTCCTCCGAGAATGTTATTTCGCGGAGGATTTTTTTTATGAAAAACTTTTGTTTATTTTTGCATTTTCAAAATAAAATCGCGGGGCGACATACCTACTACGGTTTTAAAGACGTTTGAAAAATAGAACGGGTCCTTGTAGCCTGACAGCAGGGAAACGTTTTTTATTGCGGTAACACCCTGCTCGAATAAAAATATTGCGTGTTGTATCCTTGTGTTTGTAATGTATTGGGAAAAGGGAATACCTATTGCGTTTTTAAATAAACGGGAAATATATTTACTGTTGTAACCTAAATCATAGGCAAGTTTTTGCAGGTTAAGGTTACAATCGGCAAAATTATCTTCAACGTACTTTAAAATGTTGCCGATAAGTCGGTCCTCAGGAGCTTCGTCACCAATGGTCATTTCGCCAAAGGTATATAAAAGCACGCTTTCGCTTATCAGGTCAAGATTTTTCTGGTTAGCCTTTGCAAGTGCGTTTTGCCAGAAAGCCGAAATACTTTCGTGCCCCTCGAAAACTGAATTTTGCGGTGTTATGTTGAAACGCGAAAACAGTTCGGCACAACGGTCGCCTTCGAAAGTAATGTACATATAATTTATGTTGTCGGTATTTTCGATGGAAAAATGCACGTGCTGAAAGGTAAAAAATATGTTGCCCGAAACGATTTTATGCGAGAAGTTTTCGGTCTTAAGCAAACCTTTTCCGCTTGTAACAAGATATACGCAGTTGTATTTAGGTAAAGCGGATTTTGTAACGGCATCTTTTTCAAAAACGAAGTTGCGTGTAATAAGGCTTCCTGAAACTGAATAGTCTACGAACTTACAAATGTTATTTTGCTTTTTCATTTTATCACCGATAAAAGTATATCGCAAATTTTGTATTATTGCAAGTGATAAGTGGAAAATTTATAGTATTATATAGAAAATTTCTATTTTCAAATTTTGAAAGCAGTGATAAAATGTTTTCTGGAAAGTAGGTAGATAAAATGGAATTTTTAAGTTACGGTATGCTGACTGCGTCAACTATAATGTTTGGCGTGCAGTTTTTCTTTAACGATGTTTTCAGAAGAAATTACGGAAACAGTTTCAGGGATACTCTTGTTTCACGTATAGGCGGAGGTCTTTTCAGCCTCGTTGCGTTGTTTATCATTCAGATAATTCAGACGCAGAAGGTTGCTTTTGAGTATTCGCATTATGCTTTTGTAATGGCTTTTATCGCAAATATAA
>JAZROC010000375.1:0-1852 GCA_045648525.1 Clostridia bacterium | reverse complement strand
CGTTACTTTTGAGCGAAGTTGCATAAAGGGACCACCGATATACACTGCATCAGCGCCAAACTTAAATGCCGTTTTTAAACATTCCATATCTCCTGCAGGTGCAAGAAGTTCAAGTTTTTTCATAAATTTCTCCTAAATAAGATTTTTAAAATACAAGCCGTTGGTACGGGCAAAATCAGGTGTTTCTCCGTTTTTATACATATTATATATTTTATTTACTTCCTTTGAATTTTCAAGGGTAAAGTATAAAATATGAAAATCTGCCTGAATATTTTTATCGCCTACGTAAAGTGGCAGGGAGTTTAAAAGGGTAACGTACTGTTTATTATTGCACATAAGGGTAAAATTGACGTTTTTTCTGTCGGTCATAATGTTTATACCGTTACAGTTTTTGCAATTTCCTACGGGGCAAGCACGCATACGCATTAAGGGAAGATATCCGTAGCCTAAAATTCCAACGGAAATTGGGTTTGACATTTCCTCAATATTCTTTTTGCTTGCTTCAAAGGAAAGTGTGCAGGCTGAAACGCCCATTTCCTTTAACGCAAAAACACTTTGGGAATTAAGAATATTAAGTCCCCAACCACCGATTACCGTCAAATTATGTTTTTTTGCAATATTGACCGCGCCAATATTATCGCAGTATAAATATTTGATTTTCGGCATTTTTATTTTGCTTTCATCAAATATAATGGACGGAAGCTCACCGATTACAACGGAAAAGCGCGATAAAATATCGTCGTTTATCTTGTCAATGGGAATAATTAGGGCGACGTCGTCATTTATATCCGCTAATTGTTTTATATCGTTTACGCGTATCACTATACTATTTTCGCGTTTTCTTGTTTCTTTTTCTATTTTTAATTCCGTTATTTCTTTTTCAGAAATTTCCGTGCGCTTTAAGGTGAGCATTTCAAGAGCCTGACGTCTTAAAGCATTTAAGCTTGAAAGGGGATAAGAAAGACCTGCATCAACACCCACTTCAATTTCCTTTATATAATAAGGAGTTCCGCCAACCTTGGAAAGTTGTTTTTTAACATCCTCACTTTCAGTTGGTCTGTTAATGGCAATTTGCGGAACGTCACCAAAGACCTCAACGGTATTTATGCCGTCGGAAATTTCCACTTTTACATTTTCATCTTTATATAAGGAAGCCTTTACAAAAATCGGCACGTTTTGCACTTCATTTTTATATTTTTGCGCCATATCTTTTAAAATGCCTTCAGAAGCAACAACGTCTTCTTTTCTGCGATATCCGAACATTTCAAGATTGCGTTTGTTAATCAGATATCCGTCGGTGAAGCCTGAACGCGAAAATATCTTTTTAAGATTTTCGATATCGGGTTTTTTACCTGAAAGTGCATCTCGGCAGGCACAAACAGCAGAATATACGTATTCAGGACGTTTCATTCTGCCTTCGATTTTTAATGATTTTACACCGATTTCTTTCAACTTATTTATATACGGAATATGGCACATATCCTTTAGGGAAAGTGCATATTCCCGGATATTCACCTTAAAATCAAGACGGCAAGGCTGGGCGCAAAGACCGCGGTTACCGCTTCTCTGCCCTAAAATTGAGGACAGATAGCATCCCCCCGAAAAGCACATACACAATGCACCGTGAACGAAAACTTCAATTTCCGCTCTTGCATTTTCACAAATATATTTTATTTCATTTAAGGAAAGTTCACGGGATAAAACTACTCTTGAAAAGCCCAAAAATTCAAGTTCTTTTACTCCTGAAAGGTTATGGGCGGTAAGCTGTGTTGAAGCGTGCATTTCAAGGGACGGAAAACTTTCCCTGATAATTTTTGCAATGCCTAAATCCTGAACAATTACTGCATCAACA
>JAZROC010000374.1:0-6736 GCA_045648525.1 Clostridia bacterium | reverse complement strand
CCATTTGATGAACGAGGTCGTTTAAAATTCTGTGGTTTTCAAGCAAATCTTCGTCAGAGCCACCAATTGAAATTTCGTTTGAAAGACCCCATACAACGATTGAGGGGTGGTTGTAATTTTGGGTGATAAGCTCGGTCATCTGCGAAATGGTGTTTTCTCTGCCTTCGGGCATATGCTTTGAAATATAGGGGATTTCCGCCCAGATAACAAGACCTTTTTCATCGCAAAGGTCATAGAAATACTGGTCGTGTTGATAATGGGCAAGGCGAATGGTTGTTGCGCCTACTTCCATAATAAGCTCGATATCTTCTTCGTGATGTTCAGGCAAAAGCGCGTTACCTACGCCCCATCTGTCCTGATGACGCGAAACACCGCGAAGGGCATATTCTTCACCGTTAAGAATAAAGCCGTTATTGGGGTCGATTTTAAAGCTTCTGCAACCGAAACGATTGCATACGTTGTCGATTACGTTGCCGTCTTCAACGATTTCAATTTCACAGCAGTAAAGATACGGGTCACGTCTGCCGTGCCATAAATGAACGTCTTCCAAATTGAAAACTGCTTTTAAATCACGTGTTTCGAGTTTGGCAATTTCCTTTTCTTCTTTGTCATAGATAGTGTAGACAAGGCTCTGATTATCCTTAAGATTTTTTACGAATGCTTCAACGGTAACGGTAGCGTTTTTGCCTTCAACAACGGGTGTTATCATTAAGCCGGGACCACCGAAATAGTCAAGGTCAAAGTGAGTATTGTTTACCGCGATAAGATTTACGTTACGGTAGATACCACCGTAGAAGGTAAAGTCAGCCATCTGGGGATAAACGTTATCACAGGGTGAGTTATCAACGATAAGTGCAATTTCACTTTCTTCCTTTAACGCGTCGGTAATATTTACGCGCCAGGTGGAATAACCACCGTCGTGATGGGCAAGCTTTTCTCCGTCAACATAAAAATCGGCAGAAGAGTTTGTACCGCGAAATTCAATATAATAAAGGTCGGCTTCAGGTAATTCTGATTTTTTTATTGTTTTTTTATAAAGACACGAACCACGAAAATAATCGTTTCCGCCATCCTGACCGTCAATGGCGTTCCAGGAATGAGGCACGTTTACGGTTTCGCATTGGCTTGAAGAAACGTCGGTAGTATCTTTCTTAAATAACCAATTTTCGTTAAGGCTTATAATATTTCTCATTTTATTTCTCCTTTAAAAAGGCGCCTGACCAAGTTGGTCGGACGCCGTTAATTTAGTTTTCAGCGTTTTTTCTTTCAGAAAGTGCGGTGTTCATTGTGTGCAACGTCTTTTTATCAAGATTATAAACAAGAGCAAGACCCACAAACTGAAGAATTGCAGAGAAAAGGAATGTTGCA
The DNA here is from genome assembly GCA_045648525.1 of Clostridia bacterium. Classification (GTDB taxonomy): domain Bacteria; phylum Bacillota; class Clostridia; order Christensenellales; family QALW01; genus UMGS1322. Next base: position 5,368 of record JAZROC010000374.1, on the reverse strand, counting down.
GCAACGATGTAACGCATATTTACGGCAACTTCCCAAAGCTGATTACCTTCGTTTTCGCCAACGTAGCCGAAAGCAACCATAATAACCAGAATAAGAGAGGGACCAATGCCCTGGGCAAGTTTACGGAAGAAGGAGTGAAGTGAATATACGGTGCCTTCCTCACGAGTGCCGAATTTCCATTCATTATAGTCAATAGCATCACCCATCATAGCCCAGGAAACAGTTGAGTAAATACCAAGGCCAAGTGAGAAGAAAAGCTGACAGATAACGTAGATAATAAGGTCGAGAGTCGTGTTCTGGGGTGTGATGATAAACAAGCCGAAGCCTGCAATTATTGATACGATTGAGCCGAAAGTTGCAAGTTCTTTTTTACCGAATTTTGCAACGGCATTACGTGAAAGAGGTGTGAAAATTACGATGGGAATCATTGCAAAAAGCTGAACGATACCTGAAATCTGCACGTTTTTGAAATAGGATTGGAATATAACCGTAACTGCCGTCGTTGCGCCCTGCATACCGATAAACATACCCATTGCGGCAATGGTTGCGCCAACTGCGGGACGGTTTTTCATAAAGTTGCCAAATGCCTTGAATACGTTGAATTTAGGCATTTCTTCACCGACTTGAGCATCGGTATCAACACGGATTTCCGTATTTCTGATCATAAACTGGAAGCAGATAAATCCAAGAACACCCATAATAAGTGCGGCAATAAATACGCGCTCACCGATAAGGTTATTGTCTTTGTCGTAAATGATAAAGGGAAGGATAACCATAGGAAGCATATTGCCGAAAATTGAGCCTATTGAACGCCAAGCGGAAAGAGATGCTCTATCCTTAACGTCATTGGAAATAAGCGAGAGCAAGGAACCGTAAGGAACGTTTGCAACCGTATAGAAGGCATCCCACACAACGTAGCCGGCAATGAAGATAATGAATTTAGCCCAGGTAGGCGCGTTGGGGAAAGGCAAGAAGCAACATGCACCGCCAACGATAAGACCGATTGAGCCTAACCAGATGTAAGTTAAAAATTTGTTTCTCTTGTAAGGACGCTTGTCGGCATCAATAAGTGAGCCGATAAGTGGGTCGTTGATAGCATCCCACACCTGCACGATAACAAGCAGAAGTGCGTACCAAAGATCCATACCCATAAATTGAGTCCAGAAAATTGACATCGTGCCCTTAAGTGCAAAACTCATATTACAACCAAGGTCACCTGCGGCATAAGCGATACTGTCACGTATGCCGAATTTGCGATGCCCTGAGGCATCTGTTTTGATTTCGTTTTTCAAAAAAAACTCCTCCTACTTAAAATAATAATAAGTTCGATTACTTGGGTATTATAACATAAAGAAATACGAAATACAATAGGCAAAAACAAAACATTGACGTCATCACTTTAATTTTTCATAACAGTGGTTGCAGAGGTTTGTTTTTTTATCGTCTACAGTTAAAAATTTACGGCAATGAGTGCAAATATTTCTTATATTAAACTTGTATTTTTTCAAAGCTGAAATTATTTCAATAAATTGTTCTTCTGAAATTCTGTCTATTTTAAAATTCCTTATACGGCTTTCGGGACTTTCTAAATCTCTTGCCAAATCACCTATAGTGTAAAAATCCGCCCATCTTAACGCTAAATGGGTTTCAACGGATAAAAAAAGACAAGCCAAGGGTCTGTCCATAGGATCTGTTTTTCGGTATTTTGCCGTCAAGAATTTTTTATCGTCGTCATTTCTAAAAATACATTCAGAAGCGATGGAAATTGCTTTTTTAAAATCAATATCGGAAAAGGCTGTAACTTCAGGCATATCGCACACATTAGTTTCAAAACTATCGTCACACACGTTTATTTTATCCATAAAAACCACCTTTTAAAATTAGTAAGGATATTATAACAAAACTCTTTTAAAAATTCAATAGTGAAAATACCGCGTCACCGCAACCGTTGATGATAATTGCCAAAAAACCTAAAATAATGCCTGCAAGCTGAAGGGATGAAAGCTTTTCCTTAAAAATCGTTCCGCCTGCGACGGTTGAAATTATTACCATACCGCCGTTGGAAACGGGGAAAAATATTGCAGAGGGAATGACCTTTGAAAGTGATACGTTAAGGCGGATATAAACGCATCCTGCAATGCCGGAAAGGAGAATGTAAATAAGCGCTTCTTTAGAAATTGTAGGACGTGTTTCCTTTTTAACTGCGTTAATGAAAAGACCTGATAAAAAGAAAAGAAGCATTGAGGTAACTGATGCGGAAAGCATCATGGTATTTACCTGATCTTTTGCACTTGAAAGACCGAATATTTTATAGAAAATTCCAACGAATCCACCTGCAAAAAAGAACAGAAAACAGAATATAAACCACTTTAAAGTCAACTTTTCACCGCTGTTTTTCGGGAAAATACACATAATAAGTGAGATGAGAATAAGCGCCATACCCAAAGCCTGAAAAACACTTACTGTTTCATTGTTATAAATAACTCCGAAGCCTGTAGCGATAATGAAGGCGCAACTGCCTATAAGCGTTGTAAGTGAAACGGGTCCGCTTGCAAGTGACTCCGTTTTAAAATAGAGGAACATACATAAAATTATGCCGTAAATTACGCCAAACAAAATGGCGGGCAGGCTAAATACCAAATCCCCTGAAAGAACAGACCATAAAAAAAGAAGTATAATCCATATTATGCTTATTGCTCCGTTAAAGAAGAATACGTCGCCGCTTGTTTTAAATGTTCTGTTTTTGAATTTTCTTAAAATAAGACTGTTAAGCGCGGCGAAAAATATTGAAATTGTCATTAAAAAGAAATTCATTTTTAACCCTCTCTGTATTTTTTTGGTGAAATTTTGAATTTGTTATAAAAAGCCTTGTAAAAATGAGGCGCATCGTTAAAGCCTGATGATAAGGCTATTTCGGTAATTGATAATTCTGTTTCCCGTAACTTTTTTGCGGCTTCGTCAAGGCGCACGTTTAAAATAAATTTTGAAGGCGTAGTATTTTCGTGCTTTACAAAAAGACGGTAAAGATAAGTACGGTCAATACCGATTGCAAAAGCAACGCTTTCAACGTTAATATCGTAGGAATAGTTATCAATGATGAAACGCTTCGCCTTTTTTACGTAATTTTCAGGCGACCACGTTGACGGGGAATTTTCCTTTAAAACAAGGTGACTTATTATTGAAAGAAACTGCCCCATAAAATCGTAACCTTTTAGCGCCCTGCTTTTGCCTGTCCGATGCATTAAATATAAATCGGAAATCAACTCTTCGGGAAAAGAGAAGGTAGGGTTATCGGAATTTAAACCCATATCTTTCAGAAATTTATCGGCATCAGCACCTTGAAAAGTTACGTAAATATATTCCCAAGGGTTAAATTCATCACCTATATATTCATTTAAAATACCCGGAATAATTAAAAAACCTTCGCCAACTTTTAAATGCTGACGCTTGTTTTTTGTAATGTAATCACCTTCGCCCTTCGTTATAAAGGAAAGAGAATAATCCCGATAAATTCTTTTGCCGCTTGTATGTAGGGGATGATTGGTGGTTATACCGCAAGTATTAAATGAAATATCAGGTAATTTAACGCTTTCGAAAACGTAACGGTCGGTTGTATAACTCATATATAAACCTCGTTTTGCAACATTTTATAAGTGAATTATACCATATATAATAGGGTTTTAACAATAAAAAACAATTTATATGCAACAAATTTACAATAAAATTCAACATCAGGATATTTTTTTACGGTGGAAAGTTTGGTATTATTATAGCGAAATCAGAAAGGAAAAATTCTTGATGAAGACAGAATAGAAAATGAGGTATGGAAATGATGAAAGAAAAATTAAAAGTAGGCGTACTTGGTTGCGGTAATTTCAGCACGAGCTTTGTTGAGCTTTTTCAAAATCATCCCTTTGTTGAAAAAGTTTGCGTTGCCGATACTAATTTAGAAGCGGCAAAGAAATTTGGTGAAATGTTCAATGTTGAATATTATAATTCCCTTGATGAACTTTTGCAGGCGGATATAAATTCCGTTGCAATTTTCACCCCACGCCACACACACGGACCGTTAGTTGTTAAATCATTAAAGGCAGGAAAGCACGTTTACAGCGCGGTACCTATGGCATCGGAAATTACTCACTGTGAGGAAATAGTTAAACTTGTAGAAGAAACGGGTCTTACTTATATGATGGGTGAAACGTGTATCTATTACCCTTGTTCAATGTATTGTAAGGAACAGTTTGAAAAGGGCGAATTCGGTAAGTTCGTTTATGCAGAAGCACAGTATCTGCACGACGTTGAACACTTTATGCCCCATCACAAAGCCGATAAGGATTTTGGTGTACCGCCTTTTTATTACATAACACATTCCCTTTCAATGATTCTTAATGCTGTTGACGCGCACGTTACCAAAGTTAGTGCTATGGGTTATGAGGATACTGAGGGCGACCACATTTTCGAAAAAGGTGTAAATATGTGGGATAACACATTCTCTAACGAATTTTCACTTATGCGCCTTAGTAACGGCGGTGTTGCAAGAATAAATGAAATGCGCCGTGTAGGATGGAAGGCACCCAGCTCATCCATTGCATCTTTTTACGGCACAAAGGGCGGATATCAGTTTAGTAATGCTCAACACGTTTTTGTTAAACAAGCCGAAAAAGGCGTTGAATTAACTGACGTTTCTGATTACGTTAACCCTAAGGCAATGACGGAAAATAAAAACGATCCTGAATTCAAAAATAAGGTTGCAAACCATACTTGGCAATGGAATGATTTTGCGCCTATTCAGAAACCTGAAACCTTGCCCAAAGAATATGCTGAACTTAGAAACGGACACATGGCAAGCCATCAGTTTTTGATAAACGATTTCTGTACCGCCGCATATAACGGCACATTGCCTACAGTTAATGCTTGGGTTGCCGCACGTTTTACCGTTCCCGGCATCGTTGCTCACGAATCTGCAAAATTAGGAGGCACACCTCTTGACGTGCCTGATTTCGGAAATCCCCCAAGAAAGGAAAATTAAAAATGGCATCTAAACAACTTATAATGCGTCACCCTGATTTATCGAAAGTTCCTGAACTTATCTTACCCGAAGGCTTTAAAATTGTAACCCACAAGGACGGATATGAAAAGGAATGGGAAAACATTAACGAAAGTTCTTTCGGTATGCACTTTGATTTCGATTTCTTAATTAAAGCAGGTGATTATGCTCCTGAAAAAGTGCTTTATTTAATTAAGGACGGCAAGTTTATTGCAACTACTCCTGCCGTTGAGCACGAGAATTTCAAGGGCGAAGGCTGGTTCAGAATGGTTGGCGTGCACAAGGACGCTCAGGGCGCAGGCGCAGGCAAAAAAATATCCC
>JAZROC010000373.1:0-5650 GCA_045648525.1 Clostridia bacterium | reverse complement strand
AGCACTGACAAACCCCTGCAAACACAAACCCCTGCAAATTCATTGCAGGGTTTTGCTTCCTTTGTTGCTTTCACTTGCAAAATGCGGTCATTTACTTTTTTGTAAACTCCCTTTTTTGCAAGTTCAGCGTCTTGGCTTGTAAGGGTTTCTCGAACTCTGACAGTCTGCTGACTTTGTCAGCAGATAGTAAGCACTTTAAAAAAAGTGCTTTAATCATATGCAAAATCTAAATATTCAGGTAATTCAGTTTCTATAAAAGGTAAATACATTGCAAAAGGATTTTTCTTGCCAATGGTGCGGAAAACTCCTTTTTTTGCATTTTGGCAGTAAACAATATTATTCTGTTTATTTTTATTGCCCCAAAATTCAAGAACAAAAAGAGTATCTTTTTCTTTTCTTGCGGAAAATAAAAAATCTTCGCCTTTAAAAAATTCAGTCTGCAATTTTAAAAAGTTAATATTATTTTGTGTAATGCAGTTTTTCGGTAAATAAATTTTTCTTAAATTGATATATTCTTCTGCGGAGATTTTTACAACATCAACATTTCCGTCTTCTGCGATAACGGTTTCTTCGTTATTATAGATGCACTTCAAATAACTCATTTTGCCGTAGAAATTAAAGAGGTTCTCACTTGAAGGCACAAGGCACGCACCAACATAGCCTGATGCCTTTAAAAGCGGGTGTAAAGCCGTCATTAAAGCATTGCATAAACCTTTTTTCTGAAACTTGTTAAAAGTTGCCACGGCATAAACGTACGCGACTTTTTTGTTGTCAAAAGAGCAGTCAAACCAAAAAAGCATTGAGGCGATAGAGTTGTCGGTTTCAAGTATCAATCCGTGGTTTTGGGAAAAAGCAACGTCAAAAAAATTGTTTATAAAACTGTCGCTGTCGTTAAAAGCTTCGCGCCACAGTTTTTTTAAAGTAACTATATCTTCTTTTTCAGGATGTCTAATTATCATTCTGCTTCTCCACCGCAGTAATGCGCTCCTTTAAAAAAACAGGGTTATAACTTAATTTTGCTTTTCTTAAACCATCAATTCCCATATCTTCCTCGCGGTTAAGATAGGTTATATACGGAAATTTTTCCGAAATATAGTTTGCAAAAAAGTAATTTATTGCGGCGTATGCACCGTCAAAACTTTTTTCTGCCTTTTCAAAATGAATATCGAAAGTATCTTTTGTTGTCTGACTACCCAATGTAAAAGCAATAACGCGGTCATCAACGGTAAGCAAAAGTCCCGAAAACCCTAACTGATTATAATTATCAAAAGCTCGTTTTAATGCGTTTTTTTCGTAAATTATGTCTTCGTCATCTTTTTCGTTATACCACTTTTCAGCAAAAGCCCACACTTTGTCGAGGTTGTTTTCATTTATTTCCTCAACTGCGTAGTTGGGAAAGAGCTTTTTAAATTTGCTTAAATGGTTGCGCTTTGAATGAAATTTCCTGCCCGCCAACGTTTTAAGATCTTCCAAAAGATAAATATAATCCTCAAAATCGCGTTTTTGAATAAACTCAAACTTTTGCGGGAAGTTTTCTGATAAAAATTCAACGTCACTATGATTTAAGCCTGAAAGGCGCAAAGGAATATTTCTTTCTTTTGCATCTTCTTCTAAAAGCGTGACTATTTCTTTTATGTTGCCGTCACCAACAGGGAAAGGATAGACGTATTTTTCACCGTATTTTGCCAGAAAAACAAAATAATCGTTAATTTTAACGTATTTTGCTTGTCCCCAAATAAACATTGTGGCAAAAGTGTGCAGGCAACTTCTGCTAAAGTTAAATGATTTGTTTTGATATTGGTCTTTTATGTCTAAAGTAATTGGCTTAAAATCAAGCATATTAAAACTCCTTTATCAGTTAGTTAAATTATATACCGCCTTTGAAAAGTTGTCAATCATTGACAAGTTAATAAAAAATGCTATAATATGAAAAAAAGGAGTGGACTTAATTGCAAAAACACTTATTTAACGACCACGGATTTAAGAACGGTTTTAAAATTATAGAAATGGAAAGACCAAACGGACAGGAAATAACTGCAGGCGTGTGGAATTTTCCCTGTTCTCAGGGCGAACCTCAATGGCAGGTTGACCAGTGGTATTCAAAATACTGTCTTTGGCATAATCGCGCGGATAGTGATGCGTTAACCATTACCGACGGCAAAACAAAATGGCTTAAATATAATATGGAAGATAATTCGCTTTCTATGCGCCTAAATGCACGAAACGTCTATGAAGGCAGAGCGGCAGGCAATGAATTATGGCCTCATTTGTTGTTAGAACAAGATTTATTGAGTTATGATAATCTTCCCGAAGAAAAAGAGTTTTATAATGCTGATTTTAAAAAGCTCGAGCTTTCATTGGATATAAGAATGCCTGAATATATTCCCACCCAAAATCCTGAAGGCATAAATGCTTGTCAGTTTTTTGCATATTTCTATCTTACTTTAAAGGAAGCAAGAAAGTTTATCTGGTTTGGCGTATATCTTTTTGACGATAGGGGACTTATGGATACCTATTGGCATATTGATACCGTAGGCACGGAAATGATTTACGTTATTTCAACGGAAGATACTTACGGTGGCGGTGAAAAATCCTTTAACGTAAACGGAGTAACGCCAACAAATGAGTGGAAAGAAATCCGCCTTGACCTTACACCGCATATTGATAAGGTAATAGAACTTGCAAACCGCGATAATACGTTCGGAAGGCAAGTTACGCGTGATGATTTTTATATTCGCGGCAACAATATCGGCTTTGAAGTTCACGGCAATATTGATTGCACAATAGACATACGCAATTATAATCTTATATCGCATAGATAAAATAAAAGCTGCCGAAATTAAATTCCGGCAGCATTTTTTATTGATAATATGGAAAAAATAATAATGGCCAATGCTATTAAGATAAAGGAAATTATAAATATGGTTTGCATTAGTTTTTCAGGTATGTAAATGCGCTTTGAGTATTTTGCTAAAATTTCGTTACGCTTTTCTTCGATGTGCTTTATAGAGTTTGGGTAGGTGGTATCAATATAGCGTTGTGTCAGTTTTATGTTTTGTGTATCGGTAAGTTCAAGGTCAGCCAATGCTTTCATTGCAAGCTCAAGACGGTGTTTTAATTTTGCTTCCGATACGTCTAATTCGTGCAGACGGTCAAAATCGGCTTTGCATATTTTGTAATTTTCGTATTTAATTTCTTTTCTTTCCGACATTTTCCGACACCTCTTTTGTAATATTATAGCACTAAAATTTTTATATGCAACAAGTTTATACTGTGGGATAGAATGCAGACGAAGCTATGGTGTTTTCGTTGCTTATTGCGCGGTCCCTTTCCGTGTTATATAAAATAGGGTAAGTTCCCCCAACGGCAAGGGGCATACAAGCGGTAATATAAATAATAATCACACCATCTGTCAATGATGAAAACGTGTTTGTATTTTCCTCTTTTAAATTATCGCTGAAAAAGGAATAATGGACCGTTACGTTAAATGGCCAGACGGAATCTTCAGGAATATTCATTCTTAAGTTTACAGGAACTTTAAGAATAGCCTCTGTCATCTGACGGTTTCCCTGATAAATATAGGTAAGCGTGCTTTTTAAGGAAAGTTCACCGCTTATGTCGGCACAATTTTCATTAAGGTGCGGTGTTACTGAAATACCGTTTTCCGATACACCTGTTCCGCCTGCGTATAAAGCGGTTATATCAGAAGGCAGAATGTTTGTTTCAATGGTCAGTTCACTACGGTTAAGGTCTATGCGCACGTTATCAAAAATTCTTGTTGTAAGTATGTTAACTGCGTTTCTGTTATCGCAAATTCCACAATTAGTCATAAAAAAATCCCCTTTCACTATATTGTATGTATAAATGAAAGGGGATATTTATTTATTATTCAAAATCTATATCTTTTTCAACTTTAGGCTTCTTTTTTGCAGGTAACGTTGAGTATGTACCAAACATAGAAAGCAAAAGTCCGAAAATCACGTTAAAGCCGCAATAAGCAGGTATAAGTGATTGAAGTATAAATTCAGAGATTGTATAAATTTCGTTTTGCGCAAGGAACATATAAAGTAAACTGTAGCCGCCCGTCAATAATAACGTCAATAAAGAAAGGCACGTTACTAAAATGAAGATTTTTTTATTTTCGTATTTGCGTTTTACAAGTAATTCTGAAGGCAACCAACCCATAAGATAACCTGATACTGCCGCAAGATTAATGCTGATTAATGAAAGAGCCATAAACACTATTGCGCAAAGGATATAAATGCCTATTAATATAACTTGTGTACGTCCAAAAAACGATAAGAAAGCAGATTTTTTCTTTGTTGTGATTTCTTCGTTTTCTTCATTTTCGTTTTCAAAATCTTCAACAGTTAGAATTTTTACGTTTTCAGGTGCTTTTTCAGCTGCTTCATTGATTTCTTCAACTGCTTCAACAGCTTCAATTTCTTCAGCTTCGTCGGCTTTTACAGAATCATCAATAAAAACGTACATATTATTTCTGTAATCAATTTCGTGCTTTTTATCAGAAAAAGAAATGTTTAATTCAGTAAGGAATGCAGAAATTTTTTCGGCAACTTTAACAATAGTGCTCTTTTTATTAAGAATATCAGCACTTAACGTTAACTTAATGCCGTTTTTAACAATTCTTGCCTTCAAGAATTTTTTGATGTTTTCCTTGAGGAAAAGAATGATAGCTTTTTTGTTTTCTTCGTCAGTTTCGGGAAGATTAATGTAAAGTATAGTTTCGTTTTCGTCAGTGGGGTCAACGGTGTATAAAAAACCGTCAATCTTCTTAAAATACGAACCCTTTATACCTTCCTTGAAATGAAGATTGTCTTTAAAAAATTCCGTGCTCATAAAAAACCTTCTAAAATTTAATATATAAATAGTATAACACATTTAATTACAAAAAACAATAGAAAAAGTTAAAGTCAATAAAAAAATACCCGATGCATAAAAACATCGGGCATTTAAGATTATTCGTCAATCTTCTTTAAAAGTTCTTCAATTTTAGGTGCAAGTTCTTCTTCTTCCTTCTTAAAGATAACGTCATAGAATTTAAGAAGCAAAGGAGCATTCCAGGCAATACCTGTCATAAATGAGTTGCCGCCGATTGTCTGTATAGCCTTAACACTTGTTGTTTCGCCATCATTATAACTGTCAAATACAGTTGTAACGATTTCAACAGCGCGCTTGATGCCCTGCTCAAAAAGCTCGTCAACACTGTCGGTGTAAGTATAACGCGTATCCCAGGGGGCAATCCATTCAGTGTGTGAATCGTTCATAAAGTCGATGTCTTCTTCATAACCTTCATAAACGGTTTTTGTGAAGAAACCCTTTGTGAACTCTTTTGAGAAGCCTTCATAAATGTTTGTGATGGGCTTCATAATGCCGGGCTTAATACGAGTCTTCATACGTGCATTCATATCCTGATATGCCTTAATAACGTCTTCACGTGAAATATCTTTACCGTAAACTGTTTTAAGGTTAACAGGATACATACGACAAATTTCAAGAAGTTCAGCATATGTTACCCAGAACATATCGTCAATCTTAACTTCCTGTGGAGTCATATTCATATGCTTTTTAAGCATAATCTGATCAATTGCGTTGTTAATACGCTTTCTGTAAATACCAAAACGCTCAGGTA
>JAZROC010000372.1:0-1892 GCA_045648525.1 Clostridia bacterium | reverse complement strand
CTTGGCTCACAGAACGACATGGCTACGATCCGACTTGCTTTTTAAGCATCTTTTATTTTTTAGCCAACGTAATTATATCCTGCCTCAAGAGCTTTCATATTCATTTCAACAAGTTCAGGCTTTTTTGCAGGAACAAGTTTTTTAACAGTGTCAATCATATTTTCAAATGAGAAAATACCTGTTTCCTTAAGCATTTTACCAATTAAAATCATATTTGCAAGAGTTGGTACACCTGCATCAATAGCCATTTGTGTTGCAGGAATATAATAAGCATCAACGTCAGTACGCTGAACCTTTCTTGAAATAAGAGTGCTATCAACAAAGATTTTGCCACCTGCAACTGCATCGTTTTCATACTTATCAAGGGAAGGAAGATTCATAACAATAAGTATATCAGGTGTTGAAACGATTGGTGAACCAACAGGCTCATCGCTTAAAATAACACCGCAACTTGCCGTGCCACCGCGCATTTCGGGACCATAGGAAGGAAGCCAGCTAACTTCTTTATCTTCAACAAGACCTTTAAAAGCTAAAAACTTACCTGCGAAAAGAACACCTTGTCCGCCAAAGCCTGCAATAAGAGTTTGTGCTGTCATTGTATTAGTCCTCCTTCTTTGCGCTTCTATCCTTATATACACCTAATGGGTAATAAGGAAGCATATTGTCTTCTAACCATTTAAGAGCATTTGAAGGTGTCATACCCCAGTTTGTAGGGCAGGAAGAAACAACTTCAACCAAAGAGAAGCCTTTTCCTTCAACCTGATTCTTAAATGCCTTTAAAATGGCCTTTTTAGCGTTTTTAACGTTTTTAACAGTGTTAACTGCAACACGTTCAATATATTCAGGACCATCAAGTGATGAAAGAAGTTCAGCAACTTTGATGGGATAACCCTGATTATTAAGGTCTCTTCCGTAAGGAGATGTCTGTGTAACCTGACCGGGAAGTGACGTAGGTGCCATCTGTCCGCCTGTCATACCATAAATTGCATCGTTAACAAAGATGATTGTTATATTTTCATTTCTTGTTGCTGCGTGAACTGTTTCCGCCATACCGATAGAAGCAAGGTCACCGTCGCCCTGATATGAAAAGATAATATTTTCGGGCATTGCGCGTTTAAGACCTGTTGCAATAGCGGGTGCTCTGCCGTGTGCGGCTTCAACCATATCGCAAGCAAAATAATCATATGCCATAACGGCACAACCAACAGGTGCAACACCGATACATTTACCTTCAATCTGAAGCTCATCAATAGCTTCAGCAACAAGGCGATGAATTATACCGTGTGTACAACCCGGGCAATAATGAAAAGGAGCATCTGTAAGTGCGTGTGGTTTATCAAAAACTTTCATTATTTATTCTCCTTTGCAAGATTTTCGATGGATTCAAGAACCTGTTCAGGTGAAGGAATCATACCACCTGCGCGGTTGCAAAGAACTACAGGACGTTTACATTCGGTTGCAAGCTTAACATCTTCAATCATTTGACCCATTGAAAGTTCAACTGAAATGAAGCCTTTAACCTTTTCTGCAGCCTTTTTAAGAGCATCTGTCGGGAAAGGCCAGAGTGTAATAGGTCTGATTAAACCAACCTTAATGCCCTTCTTTCTTGCGGCTGTAACTGCATTTTTTGAAACACGTGAAGCAATACCGAAAGCAACAACGCAATACTCTGCATCATCCATCATATATTCTTCATACATAACTTCATTTTCTTCAATCTGCTTATATCTTTCAAAACGCTCAAAATTAACTTTTTCAAGAATTTCAGGTTTAAGATAAAGTGAGTTGATTATGTTATGTTTTCTTTCCATATTTGTTCCGCGAACTGCCCAAGGCTTTTCAGAGGGAGTAGGCTCAACGTCAGGAAGAACAACAGGTTCCATCATCTGACC
>JAZROC010000371.1:0-2287 GCA_045648525.1 Clostridia bacterium | reverse complement strand
ATTACCGTTCTTCGCGGAAATAATTAATACCCAAACTATTAGGCGGTTGATGTTCTCTCTTCTTACGCATACTGGTAATAATAAGAACGATAATTGTAACAACGTAGGGAAGCATTTTAAAAAGCTCCTGCGTTTCGGTACCAAGACCGGGGATATAGTTATTAGCATTACAAAGGGCACCAAAGAGGAATGAGCCAACAATAGCCATAGAGGGCTTCCAGAGGGCGAAAATAACAAGGGCAATAGCCATCCAGCCTCTATCACCGAAAGCGTTATTTGACCATACGCCGTCAGCATAAGCCATAACGTACTGAAGACCGCCAAGACCTGCAATGGCAGAGCCGATAATGGTAGAAAGATATCTGTACTTTGTAACGTTGATACCTGCAGCATCGGCAGTTGCGGGATTTTCGCCAACTGCGCGCAGGTTAAGACCGATTCTTGTTTTAACGAGAATGATACCAACGATAATAGCAATAATAATTGCCGCATAAGTAAGGAAATCGTGTTGGCAGAAAATCCTTAAAATATGTCGCCAGTCATTTTTATCCAAAATTTCGGGCAAAGGAATTTTTTTGGAGAAAAAAGAACTTGTCTTGGTAAGTGCAATGGAAGGAAGCTCACTTTTTGTAATATTAATAAGTGATGCGCCCAAAAAGTTTCCTAAACCGATACCGAGAGTAGTAAGCGCAAGACCTGTAACGTTCTGATTAGCGTGAAGCGTAACGGTTAAGAAGCTGTAAATAAGCCCCATAAGCGATGCGCCTAAAACTGCACAAATAAGAGGAATAAGAATTGCAAGCACGGGATTCATATTTGCCAAAACGTTACCGCAGGCATTTTCGTAAAGGAAAGAGCCCACAACACCGCTGATAGCGCCAACGTACATAATGCCGGGAATACCTAAATTAAGGTGACCTGATTTTTCGGTAATAATTTCACCTACCGAACCATAGAGAAGAGGCACGCCAAGCAGAATTGCTCGGATTATGAAATTACATATATATTCTACAGTTACGTCCATAATCAAGCCTCCTTTTTGTTGTGACGGAATTTGATTGAATACTGAATAAAGAATTCGCAACCAACCAGCATAAGAATTACAACGCCCACCATAATTTCAGAGAATGATGAATTTAAAAGAGCATCGTCAGCAACCTTTGCAACACCGATACGTAAAAATACCACAATCGCTGTCATAATTGCCATAATAAAGGGATTAAACTGACCAAGCCACGACATTAAAATTGCAGTAAAGCCCTGACCGCCTACAAGGTTAACGTTGATGCTGTGGTCCTTACCTGAAACAAGAAGCATACCCGTTGCACCGCAAAGAGCACCTGAAATAATCATTGTTCTGATAATAACCTTTTTAACGTTAATACCGATATATCTTGCCGTATTCTGACTTTCGCCTACAACGGAAATCTCATAACCCTGCTTTGAATAGCGAAGATAAATATACATAAGAACCGTAATAACGGCAACGACAATGATATTTACGAAATAGGCATTGTTTCCAACTTTGGGGAAATTACCGTAAGGCACGGGGTTAATAACGTTGGAGCCGCCACCTTCGATATAAACGTAGTAAGCAATTATCTGAGTAGCAATATAGTTCATCATAAGAGTGAACAAAGTTTCATTGGTATTGAAAATAGCCTTGAATATAGCAGGAATAACGCCCCAAAGCGCGCCTGCAAACATACTTGTTACGGCAATAATTAAAATAAGAAGAAGTTCGGGAATTTTTCCGCCAAATTCTATCATACAGTAGATTGCCGCAAGACCGCCCACAAGAGCCTGACCTTCTGCACCGCAGTTCCAGAATTTCATTTTAAAGGCAGGTGTAAGAGCAAGAGCAAGGGCAAGGAGAATTGCAATTTCCTGCAGATATTTCCAAAGCATAGTAAACTTACCTTCAAAAATTCTGCCGAAAACGCCCTTAAACATAATGTTATAGGTTTCGCCAAAGCCTTTTTTCGTAAGGGACATAGAAACAAAACCAACAATAAGCATTGCAATAATTATTGTTGCAACACGTATTGTCCAAGCCTTCCATGCAGGCATATCGTCACGTTTAACAACGTGAAATAAAGGCTCGTGCTTAACTTTTTCAGCCATTTGCTTCTCCTCCCTCTGTTTTTGATTTAGTCATTAAAAGACCGATTTCTTCTTTTGTTGTGTTTCTGGCATCAACAACGCCTGTGATTCTGCCTGAACCGATAACCATAATTTTATCGCAAAGTTCAATTAACACGTCAAGGTCCTCGCCAACGAAAATAAT
>JAZROC010000370.1:0-2909 GCA_045648525.1 Clostridia bacterium | reverse complement strand
TACGATCCGACTTTGACCCCTCAAACGAAAAGCCCTTTAAAATCGGAACGGATAATCAGCACGGTTGGGCGGCAATTTTTAACAAGGATTGTCTTTTCATTAAGCACTATCCCGTTGAGCCTGACGCAGTTTATCCCGATTTCGGTGTTTCCTTTGAAACCTATTGCTGTGATTATATGACCGAATGCGAAACACTTTCGCCTTTATATCACCTTCCCCCCGATGCAACGGCAATTCACGTTGAGGAGTGGGAGCTTTTTAAGGAAGCTCGCCCCGATGCAAAGGACGAAGACGCCATTAAGGCAACAATGGATAAATATATCTGATAAAAAAAATAAGGAGTGTAATATCACTCCTTATTCTTTTTAAGCTGTATCAATATTCCGCCAACGATTACAATTAAGCCTAAAATTGAATAAATGCTTAAATTTTCTTTCAGGAAAATTGCGACCCACACCATTGAAAGAAACGGTGTAATATATGCAAGGTTTGAAATTTTTTCGGTTTTGCCCAGTTGCAAAGCTAAAATCCATACGGTGTTTGCAAGTGCCATAGTAAACATACCGTTCCATGCCATACCCAACGCCTGCATAGCAGTAGGCAGGAAAAGATTTCCCATAACACCGTTAATTAAGGTTGTAAGAGTAAAGGTCACGGCATAATTGCACATCATTGAAATGCCCTTGTCGTAGGTGAATTTTCTATTCAGCGCAGTAAAGATACCGTAGCAAACTGCACCCATCACACAGGAAATTGCGCCTAAAATAAAGTTTTTGCTTGCTCCGCCCTCTTTCCCGAGCATAATAATTATAATGCCAAAAAACGAAAGAACAATTGCAAGGGCTTTGCGGAAATTCATTTTTTCCTTTAAAATGATAATTGCAAAAACAACGCTCATTATCGGCCAGAGATAGTTGATTATAAAGGCTTCCGATGCCGCCATCTGTGAAGCACCGAAATAATAGAAAACGTAATAAAAGAATGTGCCCGGCAAGCCGATAAGTGCCGAAATTATAAAATCCTTTATTTTATATTCCTTTAGTTTTTTTAGCTTGCCCGTGAAAAGATTTATGAGGAACAAAAACAAAAAGGCAAAAAGTGAGCTTACCCATAAAAGCTGAAAGTTATTTAAGTCCGTCAATAAAAGCTTCGTTACGGTCGCCACCGTAGACCAGCAGAATATGGAAGCCGAAGCATATAAATATTCTTTTTTCATAAAAATCACTTTCTCTTATATTTTCCATTTTCAATGCCGTAAATTATTTCGGCAATGGCGTGTTCATCGTTGCTTACGGTTATATAATCGGCAACGGCTTTGGCTTCGTCCACCGCATTTTCAACGGCAAAGCCTATTCCTGCTTCTTTAATGAGCATAACGTCGTTATTATAATCGCCTGCGGCAATAGTTTTTTGGGGGTCTATATTTAATATTTCCGCCATCTTATTAAGTGCCAAGCCTTTGTTTGTGTTTTTTGGCAGAATTTCATATAAATGTTTTTCAGAGCGGACAAAATCAAAATCACTTGCTTCGGGGTGATTATTCAAAAACTGAATAAGCGCGTCCATCTGCGCCATATCGTGATGCGCAAATACCACCTTCAACGTCGATTCTTTTACTTCCGTATAATGACAGGATATATCGGGCAACCCCGTATGCTCACGGAAATACACCATCGCAGGATTATATTTATTGAAATATACCGTTTTTTCGGTGTTCAACTGTATTCCCATTTCAGGCAGATTTTCGTCAACCGCCTTTACAAGATTAATGAAATTTTCCTTAAGAGCAGTTTTAAACAGAAACTTTTTATTTGCTTCATCGTACACCGCACCGCCGTTAAAGCAACCGTAAGGTCCGTTAGGCTTAACTAATTCGTAAATTTTTTTAGTTGTAGAAGGCACCCGTCCCGTAACAAAAGTAAATATGCCGCCTTGGCTTTTAAAATACTCGATAGCATCAAGATTTTCCTTTGAAACCGTACGCTGACTATTATAAAGAGTTCCGTCAATATCAGTACAAAAGAGCATTCCTTCGAACTTTTTCAAAACCTTATTCCCCTAACAAAAACAAATTATATGATAATTATAATTCGATTTTGACAAATGTCAATATTTGTTTTTCAAATCTTCCACAATTTAAAAAATGACCTGCAATTTTAACAAGCCATTTCCCTATTGTTTTTATAGCGTTACACCATCTTTAAATATAGAAATTTCCTCATAGCCATTTATTTCATTTTTGGTATTTTCGCCGCCGGCAACCGACAGAACGTAATCAAAAAGCTCATTGGTTAATTGGTTGCCTTCAAGAGTTCCTGATGCATCAAAATCTATCCAGCCTGATTTCTTCGTTGCAAGATGATTATTAGTTGCAATTTTCACCGTAGGTACGGCGCTTCCTAAAGGAGTACCCCTGCCTGTTGTAAACAGTATCATATGTACACCTGCCGCCATTAAATTTGTAACTGCAACTATATCGTTGCCCGGTCCGTTTAAAAGCGAAAGACCGTTTTTAATTAAACCGTCGCCGTAATCAAGCACGTCAACCACGGGGGAAAGACCCCCTTTTTCCACACACCCCAAAGATTTTTCTACTAAAGTGGTTATACCGCGCTCCTTGTTCCCAGGCGACGGATTTTCATAAATCACCTGATTATGGCTTTCAAAATAGGCTTTGAAATTATTTATAAGGTTTACTGTTTTTTGAAAAACTTCTTCATTTATACAGCGTGCCATAAGTAAATGCTCTGCACCGAACATTTCAGGAACTTCCGTTAGCACACAACTTCCGCCCAAGGAAACGAGTTTGTCACAAAGCCTGCCTACAAGGGGGTTTGCCGTAATTCCCGAAAAGCCGTCGCTTCCACCGCATTTAAGACCTATTTTCAATTTTGAAACGTGCACTTTTT
>JAZROC010000369.1:0-4456 GCA_045648525.1 Clostridia bacterium | reverse complement strand
TTTGTCTTCCTAAGACCGCTTGGCCTCCGACTTCCTCTTTTCCCCGATGGTTTAAAGTTGGTCCTCGCCGCTTATAATCACCGTCCCCTCGTTTTCGCCGCCGTTGCCGTCCTCAAGTTTTATCAGGAGCTCACTGGCTTTTAAGCGATGCTGAATACTTATTTCTTCGTCACGGACAACGTTACCCCAAAAATCCTTAATTTCTTTCAGCGGGTCTTTTTTTCTACTCACACAGCATCACCTCCTGCTCGTCAACGGAATATTTTTTCAAAAACTCAAAAAATTCACTTTTAAGTTTTTTCAGGCAACCGCCACAGAATTTTTCATCACCCAGATAAATTTTTCCGCATTTTTTGCATATGTTTATTTGCTTCATATTTTCAGAAAAGCAAAAAGGACAACAGAATTTTCTTTCACAAAAATGTGTTTCTCTATCGACAAAAAGACGTTTTTTAAGGTCGGAGGAAGAAAAAATATTGTTGCAATCATCGCAGTATATCTTCATTTCCTTGCCTCCCGATTATCTATATAAGCGTATCTTCTACCGCATTTTTCAATAATTTTTATTTTTACTTTCTTCTCTGCGCAGAGGCTTTTAATCTTATCCAAAGAAAAACTTCTTAACCGTCTGTGATTGACCTCCAGCATTTTCGCAAGTTTTTCAAAGGAAACCTTTTCAAATTCCTTTACCGCCACGCATCTGTCGTCTTTTTCAAAAAGCGGGCAGGCTGTTATTTTGTAGGAACGTATTTCGCCCTCGTCATCAATAATCACCGTTGGCGTCGCTACCCAGTTTTCAACCGGCACAAAGAATGCCGACCAACTGCACCCTCCTGTGGCTTTCTTGCATTTCCAACATAATTGTTCATCACACTTCTTTGCCATTTTTTATAAACCTTTCTTAATTATATAATGTATTTACAACACTTTTGTATAGTTTTCTTAACTCTTATACTAAAAAAATTTGTTGCTTACAATTCCTTTTTTTGTTTTCGCTCGGTTCAGATTTCTTAACAGATTATAGCATACCAATATCCAAAAGTCAATAGCATAGTGACAGTTTTCTTTACAAAAATGACGTAATTTACAAATTGTTTACATTTCTTAACCGTTTTACCGGATATTTTGACAAGTTTTCTGCACAAATTACAAAAAACTTCTTGCAACATTTTTCGTAAAGTGCTATAATAAGCACAAGGAGTTGATTTTTTTATGACAATTATTGCTGAACGATTAGTTGAAGCATTGAACCTTCGCCAGATGCGCAAAGCAGACCTTGCAAAAAAGTCCGGCATATCAAAAGCCGCAATATCATCATACGTAAAAGGTGATTATGAACCCAAAGGCAACACCATTGATAAACTTGCCGAGGTTTTGCACGTTTCATCACAGTGGCTTCAGGGCAAAGACGTACCAATGAACCCCTCCGCCCCTGCGATAACCGACGAAATGCTTAAGTTTGCATTGTTCGAGGGCAGTGAAGGCATTACCGACGAAATGTTAAAGGAAGTAAAAGCCTTCGCCCAATTCGTAAAGCAGAAAAAATAATTTTTGCGTTACGCAATCTGCAACACATCAGGCAAATTTTCTCACCTGAATAAATGCAGAATTTAAAAGACAAATTTAAAACCGCCCCGTGCAGACCGCAACACTTAACACCCCTTTTTCCATAGTCCGTTTTATTGTACTGTTGTCATAGTACAATATTATTCACGAGGTGAAAAAAATTGACAGTAAACGAATTATATGCCTTGTCGGCTTTAAAGGGCATAACAGTTCATTCTGTTAAGTGCCCTAAATCCAAGGCAATTTCTTTATCCATCGAAGGCGACAAATTCATAGGCATTGACAGGCACGTTTTTAAAAACGAGTATGACGAACGGCTTATCCTTGCCCACGAGCTTGGCCATTCTTTAACCGACGGCTACTATAGCGACGTTGAGAATCCGATAAACGTAAGACGAATGGAGCACCGCGCATTAAAAAAGACAGTTGAACTGCTTGTGCCGGAAAACGAGCTTTCACCGCTTTTATGTGAAGACGTAACTGTTTTTGAACTTTCAGAGCATTTTTCCGTGCCTGAAGATTTAATAAAAAAAGCATTATGGTTTTATTACAGAAAGGAAATCGCATAATGATCGGTAAATTACAAATTGCAGATTTTTCTATTACAAAAAGCAACCTGTTACCTATGCCGCAAGCAAAAATTCAGGGCAACCCGTTTAATAATGAAATGGTTGCTTTTAATTACTATGATTTTATATTAACAGGCATCGACGTTAACTTTTCTTTTGAAGGACACTTAAGTAGCGTTAAAATTGTTCTTGGCGACAATTTCACCCCCACAAAAATTTCTCTTTCAAATAAAAACGGTGAAATTTTAGCCACATATCAGGCAGAAACGGGATGTGCAATCACAAAAAAAGAAATTATTCTGGCTGTTGACACTTCAGATTCACCCCTGACCCTTGCCTTTGACGCAAACTACACCGATATTGAAATAAAAAGCATCGAACTTTTCGGTTTAACGGGCGAAAACGAACTCTTCCCCACTCCTTATTATATAAATAACAGTGGCAAATTGGTGGACATTTCCCCAATAAAAGAAGTTTTCGACAGCACCGTTGAAGGCTATAAAGTCTCCGTTACCGAAAATGAAATTTTAATAACTTATTCCGAGCTTTTATATCTTAATATGGCAAAAAGTCGCATCGAAGCCTTAACCTGTAACAACAAAATTCCTATGCTCGAAATTATCGACAAGCCTTTTTGCTCATTCCGCGGTGTACATTTATATATGCCTGCCGTTGAAGATTTTCCCTTTTTCAAAAAACTTGTAAAGGAAATTCTTGTGCCCCTTGGCTACAATTATATAATTCTTGAAATCTGCGGTTCAATGGAATTTGAAAGCCACCCCGAAATTAACCAACATTATCTTCTGGCACAGGAAAACGCTAAAAACGGCATCTGGCCCAAGCTTCCCCACGGCAGTGTTGCATCAGGCACCGTCGTGCCAAAGAAAAAAGTTCGTGAACTTTGTGAATTCTGCCGTAGTTTAGGCATTGAAATTATTCCCGAAATTCAAAGTTTAGGTCACGTGCAGTTTATGACGTTGGCTCACCCCGAAATTGCAGAAATTCCCGTTAACAAGAAAACCGAATTTGTTGACCAACGTCTTGCCGACGTTCCGCCCAACGAATTTTATGCCCACTCTTTCTGCCCCTCCAACGAAAAATCATACGAAATTCTTTTCGATTTAATGGAGGAAATTATTGACACCTTTGAGCCTAAAGAGTTCGTGCATATGGGTCACGACGAAGTTTATCAGATTGGCGATTGCCCCATCTGCTCGCAAAAAGACCCTGCCGACCTTTTTTATAACGACGTTATGCGCCTTTATAATTTCCTTAAAAATAAAAATCTCAAAATGATGATTTGGTCAGATATGCTTCAAAGTGCCAGCGCATACAAAACCGTGCCTGCCGTTGACCGCCTGCCCAAAGACATTGTTTTGCTTGATTTTATATGGTATTTCCACACAAAAGACGATATTGAAAACAACCTTACCTCAAAGGGTTTTGACGTTATCATCGGCAACTTGTATTCAAGTTTCTACCCGCGCTACGAAAGCCGTATCCGCAACAAAAAAATGTTAGGCGGAGAGGTTTCTGCCTGGACAAAAACCACCGAATACTGTATGCAGAGGGAAGGCAAATTTTACGATATAATCTACTCTTCGCAGATGTTGTGGTCGGAAAGTTATACAGAAGCCTGCCGCGCTTCATATAATAAACTTATCCGCCCGATCATAACGAAAATGCGCAACAAAATTCAGGGCATAAAGAATTTTGAAAGCACTAAAACGTTGTTCAGCGGTAATGCTCAAGCCACTGAAATTGCCGTAAACAACACCTTTGAAGCCTTAACTTTCACCCACACCGCAAAACACTTAATTTCAAAAACACCGTGGGAGGACGGCAACAATTTAGGCACTTACAAAATAACTTATGTAGACGGCACCTTCATTGAAATTCCCCTTTTAAACGGTCAGAATATTTATTACGAAGGCATCCGCCAGAACACCCCCATAGTTAACGGTTATTTCCGCCATACCGGCTATATTGGCACGTGGTCAACCGACGAAGTTTTAATAGATAATAAAACCTACTATAAATTTTTATGGCTTAACCCACACCCCGAAAAAGAAATAAAAGAAATAACTTTAACACCCAATTACCCCATATCCCTTGCCCTGATCGAAGGCAAAAACTAAAATCCTTTTCAGGTGTCTCCGCGACACCTGATTTTTTTGCCCACACTCCGCCCACACTTTGCCCACACTCCGCCCACTTTTTTGCCATTTTCACGCACTTTAGTGTTATTCGCGCCACTTTCTTTTATTTTTCATTACCTCATTTCCCGCACACTTTCGCCCCAAAGTCGGATCGTAGCCATG
>JAZROC010000368.1:0-1334 GCA_045648525.1 Clostridia bacterium | reverse complement strand
CGTCTCTTAACTTTTCAGCAACCATTCTGCCGTGTGCATAAGACTTATCTTTATGAACAATTACAGACAACGCATCGCACATATCGCCATTTAAAAGGAAATCAAGCTTAACCAATGCGCTTGGCTGATATCCTGCAAGCTCATAATCAAAGGAAGCATAGCCTCGTGTACGGGATTTTAAAGTATTGAAAAAATCATAAATAATTTCATTTAAGGGCATACGATACTCAAGCACGGCGCGATTTTCATCAACATAGTGCATATTTATATACTCGCCACGTTTTTCAATACAAAGGTCCATTACAGCACCGATATAATCTTTAGGAGTCATTATATTGGCTTTTACGATAGGCTCACGCATTTCTTTAATTTCATCAACTTTAGGTAAGTTTGCAGGGTTATCAATGCGAAGTTCTGTTCCATCTGTTTTAGTAATTTCGTAAATAACGCTTGGTGCGGTGGTAACTAAATCAAAATCAAATTCGCGTTCCAAACGTTCCTGAATGATTTCCATATGCAACAAACCTAAAAAGCCGCAACGGAAACCATAACCTAAAGCCGCTGACGTTTCAGGCTCAAACGTAAGAGAAGCATCATTTAAACCTAATTTTTCAAGAGCATCGCGAAGATCATCATATTCGCTGCCATCAGCAGGATAAATACCGCAAAAAACAGTAGGCATTATCTTTTTATATCCCGGCAAAGGTTCACTTGCAGGGTTATTATCGTCAGTTATAGTATCACCAACGCGGGTTTCACTAACGGTTTTAATGCTTGCAGAAATATATCCAACTTCACCTGCTGAAAGCACTTCTGTTTCGCGATAATTAGGCGTAAATACGCCAACTTCGGTTACGTCAAAAGTATGATTTGAATGCATCATTCTTATTTTCGTGCCAACTTTTACATTGCCATTCATAACGCGAACAAAACTCAAAGCACCTTTATAGTTATCATAAACAGAGTCAAATATAAGTGCCTGCAAAGGCTCGTTATCATCGCCTTTGGGTGCAGGTACGTCACGAACTATCATTTCCAATACTTCGTGGATATTTATGCCCTCTTTAGCCGAAATACGCGGTGCATCCATACACGGTATGCCGATAATATCTTCAACCTCTTGCGCCACACGTTCAGGTTCGGCACTTGGAAGGTCAATTTTATTTATAACGGGAAGAATTTCCAAATCCTGCCCCACTGCAAGATACACGTTAGCCAGAGTTTGCGCTTCAACACCTTGCGTAGCATCAACTATAAGAATTGCGCCCTCACAAGCGTTAAGTGAGCGTTCAACCTCATAAGTGAAGTCAACGTGACCGGGCGTATCAATAAGA
>JAZROC010000367.1:0-4418 GCA_045648525.1 Clostridia bacterium | reverse complement strand
TAACGAAGTTAATTTAGCTTACACGAAGTGTAAATTTAGCAACAAAAAAGTATAAAATTATTTCTAAATATATTGGAGGAAAATTATTATGGGAAAAATTATTGGTATTGACTTAGGTACAACAAATTCATGTGTAGCAGTTATGGAAGGCGGCGAACCCGTTGTTATAACAAACTCTGAAGGCGCAAGAACAACTCCTTCAGTAGTTGCATTTAAAGACGGCGAGCGTCTTGTTGGCGCTATTGCAAAGCGTCAGGCTGTTGCTAACCCCGATAACACGGTAATGTCAATTAAGCGTGATATGGGCACAAACAACAAGAGAAGCATTGAGGGTAAAGACTATTCACCTCAGGAAATTTCAGCTATGATTTTAGCAAAATTAAAGTCAGATGCAGAAGCTTACCTTGGCGAAACAGTTACTCAGGCAGTTATTACTGTTCCTGCTTACTTCAACGACTCACAGCGTCAGGCAACAAAGGACGCAGGTAAAATTGCAGGTTTGGAAGTTCTTCGTATAATCAACGAACCTACTGCCGCTTCACTTTCCTATGGTCTTGATAAAGAAGATAACCAGAAAATACTTATTTACGATTTAGGTGGCGGTACTTTCGACGTTTCAATTCTTGAAATTGGCGACGGTGTTTTTGAAGTTCTTGCAACTAACGGTGATACACGTTTAGGCGGTGACGACTTTGACGAAGCTATTATGAACTGGCTTGTTTCAGAGTTTAAAATGTCAAACGGTGTTGACCTTAAAAATGACAAAATGGCAATGCAGAGATTAAAGGAAGCTGCAGAAAAAGCAAAGATTGACCTTTCAGGCACTCTTTCTGCAAGCATCAACCTTCCCTATATTACAATGGGCGCAGCAGGTCCTCTTCACCTTGATATGACTCTTACCCGCGCAAAGTTTGACGACCTTACAAGCGACCTTGTAAAGAGAACTATGGAACCCGTTAAAAAGGCTATGAGCGACGCAGGTCTTTCAATGAACGAAATCAACCGCGTTGTTTTAGTTGGTGGTTCAACAAGAATCCCTGCAGTTCAGGAAGCTGTTAAGCAGGTTACCGGTAAAGAGCCTTTCAAGGGCATTAACCCCGACGAATGCGTTGCTATCGGTGCCGCAATTCAGGGCGGTGTTTTAGGCGGTGAAGTTAAGGACGTTCTTCTTCTTGACGTTACTCCCCTTTCACTTGGTATTGAAACTCTTGGCGGTGTTTGCACAAAGCTTATCGAGCGCAACACAACTATCCCCGCTAACAAGAGTCAGATTTTCTCAACTGCCGCAGACGGTCAGACTTCAGTAGAAATCCACGTTCTTCAGGGCGAGCGCGAGATGGCTGCTTACAACAAGACTCTAGGTCGCTTCCAGCTTACAGGTATTCCTGCCGCTCCCAGAGGAGTTCCCCAGATCGAAGTTACCTTTGATATTGACGCCAACGGTATCGTTCACGTTTCAGCAAAGGACCTTGGCACGGGCAATATGCAGGATATTACAATTACCGCTTCAACAAACCTTTCAGACGAAGAAATCGACAAGGCTGTTAAGGAAGCAGAACAGTATGCCGCAGAAGACAAGAAAAACAAGGAAGCCGTTGAAATTCGCAATCAGGCAGACGGTCTTGTTTACAACACAGAGCGCACTTTGAACGAGCTTGGTGACAAGATTGCTTCTGATGATAAGGCAAGAATTCAGGCTGAAGCAGATGCAGTTAAGGAAGCTTTAAAGGGCACTGATAACGATGCTATTAAAGCCGCAAGTGATAAACTTGCTCAGGTTTCACAAGAAATTTTCGGTAAGATTTACGCTTCAGCACAGCAGGCACAGCAGGGCGCTGACCCAACAGGCACACAAGGCGGTGCAAACGCAAGCGACGGCAACACCTATGATGCTGATTACGAAGTAGTTGACGAGGATAATTAATATTTATGGCCAGCAAACGTGATTATTACGAAGTGCTCGGTGTACAAAAAAATGCCACCGATGATGAGATAAAAAATGCGTTCAGAAAATTGGCAAAACAGTATCACCCGGATATTCATCCGGGTGATAAAGACTGTGAAGAAAAGTTCAAGGAAGTCAACGAAGCCTACGCAGTTCTTTCCGATGCCGAAAAACGTGCCAACTACGACCAGTTTGGTTTTGACGGTCCACAAGGCTTTGGCAGCGGTACATACGGCGGTTTCGACGGTTTTTCAGGCTTCGGTGATATTTTTGATACTTTCTTTGGCGGCTCTCAAAGACAGTCAAGAAATCCCAACGCACCACAACGCGGTAACGATATAAGGGTTGATTTGCGCATTTCCTTTGAAGAAGCAGTTTTCGGTTGCGAAAAGGAAATTGAAGTTTTGAGAGAAGAAGAGTGTGACCATTGCCACGGAAGCGGTGCAAAAGAAGGCACACAGCCTGAAACCTGCCCCATTTGTAACGGTTCAGGTCAGGTGCGCACACAACAGAACACAATTTTCGGTTCCTTTGCGTCTACCCGTCCCTGCGACAGATGTCGCGGTACAGGTAAAATTATTAAAGACCCCTGCACCCGTTGTAACGGAAAAGGCAGAATCCGCAGAAAGCGCAAGATTAACGTTAAAATTCCTGCAGGTATTGATAATGGGCAGGCAATTAACCTTCATAACGAAGGCGAACAAGGCAAAAAAGGCGGTCCTAACGGTGACCTTTACGTTCGCGTAACAGTTTCGCCCCACGAAACTTTCGTGCGCAGAGGTTGCGACATTATGCTTGACCTTGAAATTGACTATCCCACCGCGGTGCTTGGTGGCGAAATTAAAGTTCCCACCATTGACGGCACAACGGTTGCCCTTAAAATTCCTGAAGGCACACAGCCCGGCGCAAGATTCCGTTTAAGAAATCAAGGTGTTGTGTATATTAACACACAATCAAAAGGCGATATGTTCGTAACGGTAAACATTGCCGTTCCCAAGCGCCTTACAAATAAGCAAAAAGACCTTTTAAAAGCCTTTGGTGACGAGCTTAACGGCACAGGCGAAGATAAGAAAAAGAAAAAAGGTATTTTTTAAAAAATAATCCCTGCAAAAATTGCAGGGATTTATCTTTATAAAGAGTTTTCGGTATTTTGAAGTCGTTGCATTTTCTTCCAGCTTATAAAGCCGTAAACGTCGTTGATTAAAAAGATAACAAAGCAGATGATTACGGATATATAAGAAGAATCTTTAATTGTTGCAAGTATCCATAAAATTATAAGAACAATATCGTTTAGCGCATAAGCAACGGCAAAATATGGACTTCGCTTATAAGTAAGATACACGGCAATAAAGCTTGTCGTTATGGAAAGTGTTGAGAAAAAGAGATTTTCAGTATTAAAATATTTTAATATAAAATAAAATATCACAGTTACAAAAACGGCATAGAAAAACGAAAGAAGCACGTCTTTTTTACTGATATTATTAACTTCCACCTGACTTTTTTGACCTTTAAATGGGTGTTTTAACCAGGAAATAAGCGACAAAACCGCCATTGGACCTGTCATAAAAACATAGGTTATAAGTTCACCGTAGTATTTAAACGTGTACGAGATTATACCGTACATCGTGCAGAAAAGAATCATCAAAACCTGCCCGAACGGGTTGCCCTTGGCGCAGAATATAAGTGCTGTGGCTCCTATTAAGGACGTTAAAAGATTAAAATAATTCGTTCTGTCAAACAACAAGAAAGAAAGTATTATGAGTAGCATTGAGCCAACCCATAATACTTTTTCAAATTTAGTAAAATATTTTTTCATTTTTTGCATTTTCTGATTATATACTGCACGATATAGAACAAACTGAAATATACTGCTAAAAAGCCCACGTAGATAAAGAGATATGCTGTATGGTCAACGCCTAAAAAGGCTTGAACGTCATTACCTGCCAAAAAGTACATTGGGTCTTTTTCGATTTTTAACAAATAAATTTCAACGAAAGCATATATGAACATACAGGCAAGACCGATAGCCTCTTTATATATGTTTTTATTAACTGAAAAATCGGTTAATTCAAGGCTCATCATACTTATTGACGATATAAGCAACAACGCGTGAGTCATTATTGAATATAAATTTTCAAAGAGAATAACGCTATGGTTGAAGCCAACAGAGGGATATGCAAAGAAAATAATCGCATTTATAAGCGCGCACATACAAGCAAGATTATATAGTCTTTTTTTCTTTACAACGGATGCAAGCATAACCGTCCAGCAGGAAATTGCGCACCAAGGTCGCGGCAGAAGCACAACGAGAAGAAGATTCATACTATCAATGCCTCTCGATAAATTTATAACGCGCCTTGAAACTTCAAACAATAATATAAGCGAGGCAAGTACGATGATAATATTCTGCCTTGTTTTAAGACTTTTTTTATTAAAACACCATATGCCCGCTATTGAAGTCGGAGGCCAAGCG
>JAZROC010000366.1:0-9884 GCA_045648525.1 Clostridia bacterium | reverse complement strand
AAAAACTGCATAAGTTCGTCAAGGGAAACTCTTCTTAAGAATTTTCCTACTCTCGTAATGCGCGGATCCTCTTTAATCTAAGTCGGATCGTAGCCATGTCGTTCTGTGAGCCAAGGAGTTGCTACTCCAATTTGTCTTCCTAAGACCGCTTGGCCTCCGACTTAAAAACTGCATAAGTTCGTCAAGGGAAACTCTTCTTAAGAATTTTCCTACTCTCGTAATGCGCGGATCCTCTTTAATCTTGAAAACGGGACCGTCCATCTCATTTTTTTCTTTCAGTTCGTCAATCATTTTATCTGCGTTGGCGTGCATAGTTCTGAATTTATACATATAAAATTCTTTACCGTGTCTGCCTACTCTTATCTGTTTATAAAACGGTCCTGCGCTGGGGTCGTCAATGACGATAACTATTGCGATTATTATCATTAACGGCAGGCAAAACAACAAAATCAGAGTAGCAAAAAATATGTCGAAAAGTCTTTTTTGTCTCCAATAGGTAGAATAGGATTTTTCGAGAATTGCCTCCAATTTCTCTCTTGTTTTTGCATCAACTTTTTCTTTGTCGATATAAGGCATTACAATACACCTCTTTCTTACAATGCCATTAAAGAATCAAATTCTGTTTTTCTGTCCTTTGATAAATAAAATTTTTGGAACTTTATATTGTGTTTTGAATCAAATTCATCATCGGATAAATAACCGGGATGAAATAAAATTTCTACGTCTTTTTTTTGCTTTTCTGCCAGTTTTATATAATGCGGCAAAATCCTTTTTACGCGCTTGTCCATCTTGCCCGAAAACAGTATTCCTGAAAAATATGCACTATCAACGGTGCTTTTTCTCTTGTTTATAAGCCACAAAAAGTTTATAAGCCATTGTTTTATAACGTTTACGGCACTGTAAGTAAAATACAGTGACGGATTTTTTAAATATGGCGCAAGAGGCTCAACGGGAATACGCATATATTTTACGGTTATATTTTCGTCCCTTAAAACTTTTACTAATGCGCTGAATACGGCAGGCAACATATGTGTGTGTTGGTGACTGTCTATACAAAAAGGTACGTTTTTTGGTAAAATATCTTTCCAGAACAGAACTTGAGCCCTGATTTCTTTGTAAACCTGCGCTTCAAACTCTTTTTTTCGGAACAGGTTCAGTTTAAACAAACCGCCAAAGGTGTGTTTGAAGTTTCCGTCATCGTCGGTAAGTAAATTAATTTTTTCATCTGCCTTACATTTGCCTTCAACCAGGTTTAAATGTAACGAAACAAGCACGTCATTTTTCAGTATTCTGTCAAAATCAATTTTGTCAAAATTGGGAAATACGCTGACCTTGTTTATCACGCCTGCGTCGATACATTGCTCTATGTGTTTTGACGAAGTATCGCACAATCCGTAATCGTCAGCACAAAAATATATCACTTGTTTTCACCTTCTGAATTAAGTTTGATAATTATGGTGCCGTCAACAACCGCTACGCAATTTTTTTCGGGCCATTTGCCTAAACGTTTTACTTCTTCGCGCAGGGCAAGAGCTTTCTTTTCTTCGCCACTTACAAATTTATAATTTTTACCGCAATAATCGTTTATTGTACTGCAAAATACGCTCTGACCAACTGTTTCATCGTCAGCGCGAATAATGTATCCGTCAGTTATGCCCGTAATATCAGGGGGCAGATTAACGCTGTAATCGCGACTGTTGTCAAGCGCGCCAAGCACGAGAATTTTTTCACAGTCCTCTGTGCCGTCGGTCTGCTCAATGCGGTCGGCAATGCGGATTAAAACACCGTATGATTTTTCATAAGCCATTTGCGCTTTGTGATAACATACGTTTGCAGTTACAACCTGATTGGAAATTATTACTATAGCCGTCAAAAGAATGGTCCAGCATTTTATGCAGGTGTGTTTTTCCTTATCGGTGCCTCTTTCGTAAAGAATGAGAAAGAATAAATAGAATATTGCATACCCCATAAGCATCAGGTTGTGGTAATCAATACCTGCGTTTATAAAAGCTAATGCGCCTGCGCCTAAAATGAGCATAATGGCAAGGATCAGTACGGTCAACACGTTAACGGGTTTTTTATAGATTTTGTTTATAATTATGTACTTAACGTAGTGTGCAATGGTAAAGGAAACAGCAAAAACGTTAAGAATCAAGTAAAGATTAATGCCCTTTGAAAAATCAAAAAAGAATGTTACAAAGGTTTCCTTAATAACGTAGAGTGAACCGAGAAAATCAAAGGACGATAATGAAGCCGAGGTGTTTATGCCCTGATAATCAAGTAATTCTACTGAAGAAGCGGAAAGAATTATCTTAAGAATAATGCCGTAAACCGCCACTCCACCAAGCCCTGATAAAAGCACTAAAACGCTTTTTTTCAAAATATCAATAAAAGGCACGCTGTTGTAGATTATATCGTCGATAAGTTTTAATAAAACGAGCATTATCGTAACGGTTATATAAGCCTGATAAATGCCGGATGAAAGAGCAGTAAATATCAGGGCAAGAAGATAATTGGGTTTTTCCTTGGTCATAAACAGAGCCGCAAGGGTTGCAAGGAAAAATGCAATACTATAGCCGTCAGCAACGTAGTTGTACATCATAACGGAAGTAACTACCGGAAACGAAACCACGATAGCGCCGATTAATGCCGCGGTAACTTTTTTCTTAACGTCAAGGATTCTGCAAATACATATTGCGCTTAACCCGTGAAAAATTATTGCAACTATGCCGTTTAAAAAAGGTAAGTCGTAAAAAGAGGTAAAAGCGCAGGCAACGGGAAGAAACCATCTGCCCAGTCCGATCATATTTTGTGCGGCGTATCTGAAAACGAGGGAATCCCAGTTAGGAAGCCAACCCGTTATTTTATATAAGTGTGCTATCAACCCGACGATTATGCTTGCTAAAAAGCAAACTCGCCATTGGGGAAGAATGTAAGCATTAAGTTTTTTAAAAAATTTTTCAGGCAATTTTACCACTCCAGCCATTTGAATTTATGTAAAAATTTTCCGTAAAGTTTATTATATAAATTTACGCCTAAAATACGTTTTAAAAACAACGTGCGTCTTGCGGTAGCAGACGTCCACGATGCCGCAAAATGATGTATTGAATGGGTGTTTTTCGTAATTATCTTTTTGCCTGAATAATATTTCATAGGGCACAGATAATCTTCAGGCAAAAACCTTATTCCCATAAAAACCTGATCTTCGTTACTTGTGTCCATACCAAGACTTTGGATAAGTTTTGTGTTTCTGTCAGGGCAGGGCGTAATGTCAAAGGAACCGTCAGGTAAAATAAAGGGGATGTTGTCGTAATCTTTAAGTAACGCTCCCACAAGCTCGTTGCCCTTTTCGCAAGCAAAGCCGAGACCCGTTGAAATAAGACCGTTATCGTCAAAGCCCATAAACCCATTTTCGATAATATCATCCAGCGGTTTTATAAGCTCAACGTCGGTATCGAAATAAATTCCACCGTTATCAAATAACGTTTTAAGTCTTGCATAATCGCTTGTAAAAGCCCATTTTTTTGCTTCATAAGCTTCTTTTGCGTATTTGTTTTGCGAAAAATCGAAATTATCTTCGTTTATACAGACAATCTCGTAATCAGGACAGTATTTTTTCCAACTGGCAATACATTTTTGTGCAAACGCAGGCAAATTATTTTTGCCAAACCAACAGTAATAAATTACCTTTGGGATACTCATAAGTTTTTCTTCTCCTTATAGGTTTCAAAAAGCACTTTAAAAGCGGATCTGTTAAACAAAAAGTTTGCTGACAAATATAAGCCAACGATCCATATTGAATGAATAACTCCGTTAAACAGTAATTGTAAAAACGAAACGTTGCTGAAAGTGTCAACGAAGAAAATCATCATAACAACTGCAAAAACGGCACAGTTTACGATAAAAATCTTATAAGTGCAAAATTGACTTCTTTCAAGAATTACCTTGTTAGAATAGCCGACCGTCATAAGCATACGATAGGTAAGTGCTGCAATTGTGCCTAAAATTGCACCGCAGATACCCATATACAAAATGGCGATAACGGAAACGGAAAGGTTTATAACCATTTCCCATATTGCGTGTGAACGCGTTTTTTCAAAACTGCCTGCAAATTCAATAACGCTGTTGACGGGTATTTTTATGTTTGCAAGCAAATTCATAATGACGAAAAGCGTAAGCAGGAATACGTTAGTGTATTCAGCATCGTTAATTCCGCTTGTGTAAATTTGTATAAGAGGCAACAGGAAAACAGCCATAAGAGTGTAAATTATGAAGGTTGCCATTATGTAAAAAGTTTCGTAAACGTTAAATAACTTATCGAACTTTTTTCTGTCTGTGTGAAACATCTGCCCCAAGGCGAAGGTGAAAGACGAAATTATGCTTGTTATAAAATTCTGCACCTGCGAAAAGAAAATATTGTATATGGCATAAATGCTTGCCGCTTTAAAATCGCAAAGTGCCGAAATAAGTAAAACGTCGGTGTTGTTAAAAACCATACCGGAAAGTTGATGTACCAGTACCGAATTTTTCTGTCCGATAGCCTCAAAGTCAGGCTTTGCCTTTAAATCCAGCCATTTATATCTGCGTTTTGCGTAAAGGTATAAAAACGCAAGTTGGGCAAGATAAATCAGGCAATAAACCAACTGAATAAGAATAAGACTGTCCGACAAAAGTAAAACGAGAATTTTGCCTGCGTTTGAAGCAACCTGAAGAGCCGTTTCGGCATTGTTCAGGACGTATTTTCTGCCGTCAACCTCCATAAGAATTCTGTATTTCGCCTGAACGAAATAACTGAAAAGAGAAGGTATTGCGGTGAGAATGATTATCAGGAAAAGTATGTTGCTGTCCACCGCGGTAGGAATTACGTAGGCATACACGACGGCAATGACAAGCACTATACCAAGATAGATAAAGCCTGTTCGCTTATAATAGATATTAGTTGCCGAAAGCACTTCGTTTACGCTTTTATAATCGTTTTCGCCTATTCGTTTATATAAAGCCTGCGTGGTAGCAAGACCTACGCCCGCTTCAAGCAGAACCATATATACGAAAATCTGCTTTATCGTTGAAAGCACCCCGTTAATTTCGGAGCCGAAGTTTTCAAGATACAATCTTGGCAGAAGAAAACTTAAACCTATAAGTACAACCTGATAAATAAGCGACGATATCAGATTGTTTTTTATTCTTTTGTCTTTTTTTGCCAAACTGATACCTCCGTTTTTTTATACGCGATTACAAACGTAATCTGCCGTGGCGTTTTCCTTTGAAATTATTTTTGCAGGATTACCTATAACTATGCTGTGGTCGGGTACGTCAAAATTAACGTATGCAAGGGGCGCAATCAAAACATCCGTGCCGATTTTTACGTTGCCTACGATAACTGCGTTGGCACCAATCCAACAGTTGTCTGAAATAACGGGGGTGCCTTTTCGTTTACCGCGGTTCTCCGTTCCGATGGTTACTCCCGTGCTGACGTTTACGTTTTTGCCGATTTTAGCGTCAGGATGAATAATTACTCGTCCCAAATGCCCGATATAAAAACCTTCACCGATAGAAGTTCTGGGTCGAATCTGAATCTGTGTTTTGCGTGATAAAAGTTCCAGCCTTAAAGCGTAAAAAGCTTTCAACGGCAAGAATTTACAAGTGCCTGCTTTTCTGAATAAAGATAAATATTTCACTTCAAGAGGTCTGAAAATTTTTTTCAGAAAAGGTTCGCCCTCTTCACCGTAATATCGGTATAAATCTTTTTTAAAAATGTCGTTCATAAAAAATCACCTGATTGTAACTACGTAGCGAAAAACACCACGTAAAAATATATTGAATATACAAAAAACTGCATAATTATGCCATTGTAAACATAGCCTATTTTATTATAGCACTAAACCAAGGAAAAGTCAATGTTTTCAACGCTTTTTCCGACTTCCTGATTTTCCCGGAATGTGCAAAAAACGACTGCAGAAAATTTCTTCTGCAGTCGTTTTTTATTATTTAAAAGTTTTTTCTGTTTTGCTTATTATGCGATGGAAACCTTCGCAGACGATAACCTCGTCATTTTTCTTTGTGCATCTTCCGGAACACCTTACTAAAAGCTCGTCTTGTTCAGGGTGTAACCACTTGTATTCAACCTGCATAACGCTGTTGCTGTTGCACATTTCTTCAACCATCTTGTCAACCTTTTCAACGTGTTCAGGCAAAATGTTCTTTCGCCAATGGGCGTAACATTCTTTAGGAGAAATGCGGTTATCAACGCCCAATAAATTAAGCATAACTTCATCTGAATACAATTCACCTTCACCGGTTTTTGCGTTTATACGAATAATCCATAAACCGATGTCAAGATCGCTCAATATGGTTTTTATTTCCATATTAACGATGGGTGCGTAATGTTTCTCTGCCGATAACCGTTCGTTTTGTTCGTTGCGTTTTGAATATTCAACGGAATCAGGCAAGAAATATTTCGTTTCAAGAACGTCGGCGGCACAGGGCTTATCGAAAAGATAGCCTTGTAAAATATCGGCATTAAGACTTGAAAGTACCAATAATTCCTCCAACGTTTCAATGCCTTCAAGGCATACTTTAAGAGAGTTGGATTCTGCAAATTTCAAAATGTTATATATGAGGTTGTAGTTGTAACTGTTTTCTTTTACGTCTTTAACAAATACACGGTCGATTTTTAATATGCTGGCGTTGACGTGTTTAAGGTTGCTGAGGTTTGAATAACCTTTTCCAAAATCGTCAATTGCAATCTGAATGCCTGAAAGATAAAGCTTTTCCAAAACACTCATAACTGTTTCGCTCAACTGTTCAGACTCTGTAATTTCAAGAATCAGCGCATCGCCTGATAATTGGTGTTTAGAGAGTAATTTTGTAATCTGCGTTACAATGTATTTGTTTTCAAGCTGTCGGGGCGAAATGTTTACACTGATTTTAAAATCGGGAACATACTTTTGCCATTTTTTACATTGGCGCAATGCCTGATCAATAACCCATAAGCCCACTTCGTTAATAAGTCCCGTTCTTTCAAGTACGGGAATAAAGTCGTTGGGATAAACTGCACCCGTTGCATCTGAATAAAATCTTAATAGCGCTTCTGCGGCAAAAATTGAAAAATCTTTGCTATTTATTTGTGGCTGATATACAAGACTAAAGCCTTTGAACTTGTTTTTTATGCTGGCTTTAAGTTCTTCAAGCAACTCAACCGTATAAAATCTTTC
This sequence comes from Clostridia bacterium, assembly GCA_045648525.1. Classification (GTDB taxonomy): domain Bacteria; phylum Bacillota; class Clostridia; order Christensenellales; family QALW01; genus UMGS1322. The sequence continues at coordinate 2,670 of JAZROC010000366.1, read as the reverse complement.
AAGCAGACTGTCTTCGGAGAAGAAGTGTAACTGACCAACGCTGGTCTTCTTGGAGCTGTTAAGCACCTGAACGGCATAATCGTAAATATTGTCTGCGCTGATGTATATTTTTTCTGCGTTTGGCACTACCGAAGCAGAAATAACGCATTTGTCGGATAATTCCTTTTTAATCTGATTGAAAATAACCTGAAGTTCCTTGTTGCCGTCTATGTTCAGTAAAACTACGAAACGGTCCTTTTCGGCATGGTAAATCTGCCACATTAAAAATCTTTTTTCAAGTTCTTCTGCCAAGGTTTTAAGCAACTTGTCACCGTAATCAGAGCCGTGCTTTAAGTTGATTTCCGAAAAATTATTAATATCAATAAGCATCAGGTAGTTGAACTTGTTTATAACTTCGTCCTGAAGGTCTTTTTTCAATTTTATTTTGTTGAATAATGCGGTGATGGGATTATAAAGATGCTTTACCGCATTTTGCGAAATTCTGCCAATTACAGCAAAATGGTTGTCCATTTCATCTCTCACAACGTTTCCGCGACAGTTTACCCAATGAATACCGCTACGGTTCTGAACTCTGAAACTTACGTCAATAACTTCGCTGTCGCGATTCATAATTAACTGAATGGCATTTTTTACAGAGGACTGGTCGTTGGGGTGAATGTATTTAAGAATATCGTCAATTCCGTTTGAAGTACCGTCGTTGTTTGTGATATTGAAAGAAATATCGTCACCGCCCGTAAAGAAATACATAAGTCCCGTTTCAATATTAAGCAGGAAAAAGCTGTCGTCGGTGCTGTCTTTTAAAGATTTTAACAGTTGGCGATACTTGTCTATCTGCAATTGATTAACGCCTTTAACGCTATACTGCCAAGGCTGTAAGTCTCTTTTCGTTTCCGTTTTGTTTTTATACATTTCCTTATCGGCACGGTTTAAAACGTCTGAAAGTTGCTTGTCCGTTTCTTTGTTAAAACGTGCAAAACCGCAGGCGGAAGAAACACTACATTCAGGGAAACCTTCTACGGAAAGTTCTTTTAATCCATCAAGACATTGAGAAATGATATTTTTACTGTCAACACCGTGTTTTTCGGGAAGAATAACAACGAACTCGTCACCGCCTATGCGGAAAACGTTGTCGGAGCCAAAGGTTTTAGATAAATGGTTTGCAAAAGTCAAAAGAAGTCTGTCGCCTGCCATATGACCGAAAACGTCGTTGGCGGCTTTTAACTTGTTAACGTCAAAAACGAATACTGAAAAATCCACATTTCCCGATAAAATGGCTTTGTTAAGTTCTTCCTCCTTGTCCATATAGGCGGATTTGTTGTAAACACCCGTAAGTCCGTCACGGTGGGCTTCCTTGTCAAGTAAATGAATCTGATTTTTAATAATTTTTCGCGTTTCTATAAAGGTTTTTGTCAATTCACCGATTTCATCTTGAGTGTTAACCGAAACGTTTATATCGAAATCACCGTCGGTAAGGTGTTTTGCCGCTTCGTTAAGCTTTTTTATGGGGGTTGCAAATTTAGTGCTCATTAAAAACGCAACGAACAACATTACAAACAGTACGACTGCCGTAATAATCAAAGTGGAAACTATGAAAGCATTCTGGTGAGCGTATATTTCCGCTTCGGGAGCAAAGCACACCATAAACATTCCGTTTATAAGCTTGCAACTTGTTATTTTTTTCTTTTCGCCGTTAAGTTCATAGGAAATTAATTCCTTGGAGTTGCTTTCTTGCGTAAGTTTTTCTATAACAATGCCAAAGCTGGGGTCGTCCTCGCCTATTACTTCGCCCTGCTCAAATCGTGGATGATATAAAACCGTTCCGTCGCTGTTTAAAACTGCGCCCTGACCTGAATTGAAAATAGAAATCTCCTTAACGAGATTTTCAACGTATTCGGTAAAAACGTCAGCACCGATAATGCCGATTAATTTTTCGTCTTTATATATAGGTACTACGTATGAAATTACGTACTGATTAAGAGTGCTGTCAAAATATGCTTCAAACCACGTGGGTGCACCGTTTTCAATAGGAGCAAACCACCAGTTGACCGTCGCCTCGTCTTTTGATTCAATTGAAGAAAGATCTGTCAGCGGGTGAGCTTTAAAATCATCGGTTTGGCTGGATTTTGTAAATAAAAAGCCGTCGGTTGCGTTTACGTGGGCATAGTTGTACTGCAAATAAATTGCCGCTGCACCGTTGATGCTTTCAATGTGGTGCAATGCGTTTTTCTGCACTTCGTGGGAAAACTCCTGCCTGAAGGAATTGTCTTTTAATACATCTGCGTCAGGTAATTCAGATTCCACGTAATGCGCCAGCGTGTCAATTGATTCCTCAATTTTTGCAAAAGTAACGTCAATTTTGTCCGCGTTATTTTTGCATAATAAACGCATATTTTCCGTTGAACTTTCCTTAATAATGTCAGAAGTCAGATAAATTCCAAGGGACCCTATAACCAGCGATGCTATCAATACGCTGGAAAACAGTAGCCACATAATTTTTGAACGAATAGATTTCATTATTTATCACCACTATATAAAAACTCACTTTTCAGTATATCACAAAAGTAAACATATTTCAACTATATGAAACGAAAAAAAATGAAAAAACGGCAGATTTTACTCTGCCGTTAAAAATTTTGGTGGATTATCCAATAACTTTATTTTAGTAGTTTT
>JAZROC010000365.1:0-4229 GCA_045648525.1 Clostridia bacterium | reverse complement strand
CGAAATTTTTGGGGAACAACCCTTGCCGAAAGACTTGTTGCCGATGCAGTATAAGGATAAACGTCACAAAAAACGTCCATTCCTTTTTTGTTTGCGTCATCTATCATTTTTAACGTGGTATTAACTTTACCGTGGTTTTTTTTGAACATTGCCTTATGATGTGAGAAAACACCTCTTGTTTCTGCCGCTTCTATAACAGAAAGAAATTCTTCAACGGATTCCACAAAAGTATCGGCTTCATTGCGGATATGGGCAACAACAAGCCCTTTATACTCACCCACTACTTTTGCAAGTTCTTTAAGCTCATCGGTTTTTGCAAAACAACTTGGCGTATAGATAAGACCAAAAGAAATGCCAAGTGCACCGTTTTCCATACCTTCCCTTACAAGTGACTTCATTTCTTCAAGTTCCTTTTCAGAAGGTTCACGGTCCTCATCACCCATAACTGCATTCCTTAATTTTGCATGACCAATGAGCACTGCGGCATTAGAACCTTGAGGTGTTGCTTTGGCTTTTTTAAGAAAATCGCCAACAGTTTCAAAGGTGCCATCCTCTTTTTTAATGGGATATAATGCCAAACCGCACTGCCCCGTAATGCTTGTAGTAATGCCCTGCTCAACTTTTTCTATTTGCTCGGGTGAACTAAAAATAGCAAAGTCAGAATGGCTGTGGGAATCTATAAATCCCGGAGTAACGGTAAGATTTTGGGCATTTATAACCTTTTGTCCGTTTTCAATATTTTTATTGACTTTTATAATTTTTCCGTCTTTTATTCCGATATCGGAAATATAGCCGTCATTTCCGCTACCGTCAATAATAAAACCGTTTTTTATAACTAAGTCGTACATATTATCTCTCCTATTCTTCCAACAAGGCAAGAGCTTTCAAATATTTTTCTCTTCTTTTTAAGGCTTTTTCATCAACAAAATCTAACCTTGATAAATCAGAATTATGCTTTAAATCAGCGATTTTTACTGCTTTAGCTATTTGATTATTTTTTATCGCGCCAACATATTCCATATATTCAACGTCAGGATTGTGTGTCATCAACGAAATTGCCGCTATAACGTTTTCTTCAAATCCCATTTCAGTTAAATCTTTTATGGTATAATCAGTATCCTCAATTACGTCATGCAATAAAGCAACGATTGTTGTTTCCTCCGTTTCCATTTGTTCAGCCAAATGAAAAGGATGAAACACGTAAGGCATTCCGCTTTTATCTTTTTGGTCTTTATGCGCATCAAAACATAATTTTAAAGCTTTTTTAGTCTTTTTAGTATATATCATTTTATCACCTCAAATTATTGTATCATCTTTTTATAAACCGTGCAATTAAAACTTTCAAAAATTATTTTCCAAACAAAAAACGAGTCCGACATAATGCCGAACTCATTATTTGATTATTTCTGTCTTGTCAATTTCAGAACTTCTTCAACTACCCTGCGAACAATTTCGTCCTCGTTTATTAAACTAATCTGACGGCCTTTACCTACAGAGCCAAACAATTCCATCTTCTTCATTGTTTCCTGCTTAATTGCCTCAACAGCCGCAGGAATAAGGTCTATAATACCCTTGTTCATATCGGTAAACTTGCTGAATTCAGCTTTTACTGCGGCAACGTTAATATCTGTAAAAATGTTAACCTTGCTGATACCTTCCTTGATAGCCTGCTTGAAATCGTCATCAGTCAAGCCTGAACCACCGTGAAGAACAAGAGGTACGTCTACTGTTTTCGCAATAGTGCGAATTCTTTCAAAATCAAGCTTCGGAGGTAATTTATATGCGCCGTGCGCGTTGCCGACTGCAATAGCAAGAGCATCTACACCCGTTTTCTCAACGTAATCTTTTGCTACTTTGGGGTCAGTAAAGAATTTTGAGGGATCAACTAAATGGTCGCTTCCTTCTGCAGAGCCTTCATTATCACCAACGTGACCAAGTTCACCTTCAATAGTCGCACCGAAGGAGTGAGCAATGTCTGCCATTTCCTTTACTTTTCTTACGTTTTCATCATATGTATCAGTTGAACAATCGTACATAATTGATGTAAAGCCAAGTTCAAGTGCTTTTATGCAGGTTTCTCTATTTAAGCCGTGGTCAAGATGAATTACTACCGGCACGCTTGCTTTTTTTGCCATAGGAAGTAAATAGTAGGAAACCTCTTCCAAAGGACCGTAAGGGAAAAGAACTTCTGCCGTACCCATAATAACGGGGGAACCGGTCTGTTCCGCCGCGGCAATAATTCCACGAGCAAGTTCAAGATTAACCGCATTAAAAAGACCAACTGCATATTTACCTTTTTTCGCATTATGCAGTACTTCGTTCATATTAACAAGCATATTTATTTCCTCTCTTTTCTTTTAAACTGTTCACAATATTTTCTGATTTTATCTTCTTCTATCAGTCCGCTTGTAGCATCAGGTTTTCCAAGCGCCATAACTGCCGCCGCTGAACCGAATTCAAGAATTTCTTTATCTTTCCAGCCTTTATAGATGCCAATAAGAGTTCCTGCACAAAAGGCATCTCCCGCGCCCGTTGTTCCCTTTATATAATCTTCGGGAAGACTGTAGGAATTTACTACGTTGTAGCCTTCATCTGAAAGGCAGACAGCATAATCAGGCATATGAATTACAACCTTTTCCCTGACGCCTAAACTTTTTAGACGGTATGCTATTTTTTCAATATTTTCGTCAGTAGGTTCGATGCCTGCAAGCTTGCCTGCTTCGGCTTCATTTATAACAAGGTAGTCAGTATATTCAAGACAAGGAAGAACAAGATTATATCTGTCAGAATTCTCGCTAACCAAATCAATGGACGTTTTAATTCCTCTTCTGACTGCTTCCTTTAAAATTCCAATGCCATCGCCATGATCAACTTTTTCTAAAAGCAAGAAATAACCAAGGTGCAGAATTTTCACGTTCAACGTATCGAAATCTATGTCACTATATCCAAATTCAGCACTTGCGCCCGGATAGCAAAAGAAAGTTCTCTGACCGTTTATAATGCTCATAACCTCGGTAAAGCTGGTATTCTTTTCACCAGAAACAACGAAACCGCTAACGTCTACCCCATCATCACTTAAAACCTTTGAAACAAAGGCGCCATCTTCATCAGCACCTATTTTACCGATAGCTTTAATTTCAATGTCAGGACACATTTTTTTTAAGGTCAAGGGCAACGTTTGGAACACATCCGCCTACTGCTTTTTCGATGCTCAAAATCTGAGTAAGTTCACCGCTTTGGGGATATGCTTTTATTCCGTTGATTTTATCAACCAACACACTTCCTGCAACCGCAATTCCTTTTTGTTCTTTACTTTTCATTATTACTATACTTTTGAAACCTTTCGTATTATATAATCAAGACTCGAACATTCTTTTTATCTATGATATTATAACAAAACATATAGTAAAAGTCAATCACTATATATAGAAATTCCTTACCATTTTTTTAGAAATGTAATAATAAGATACTATTTTAAATATGAAGATTTATTGATGGTAGGTTGGTCTGCGGTACGCAAAAGAGAGAAATTCTGTTTTTCGTTATTTATGAACGTACATTCTTGACATACCCGTCTCGCCGTCACATTGTACCATACAGAAAAATTCCCAACCGTATCTTTCATAAAAACCTGTGTGGTCTGTAACCAAATACACAGGGGAAATACCTGCTAATTTCAAATCTTCAACTGCCATATTAAGTAAATGTCCTGCAATTCCTTGTCTGCGGTGTTTTTCTTCTGTATAAACGGCGCAAACATTGGGTGAAAGGTCAGGACGATTGTGAAAATCGTTTTCAATAACACCCAGACCTCCAACAATCTGACCTTCGTGCAAGCAAAGATACCAGCCGTATTCGGTTTCGTTTTGCAAGTATGCGGTCATACATTCGAGATATGCTTCAGTTGGTGCCGACCATTTACTACTGAACCACTCCGCTGCTCGAAGCATCAGTTCGGGTTTTTCCCGAAGTGTAATATATTGATACTCTCTCGCCAATATTTTCACCACGTTCTGTTTCTTATTTTTTCTTTAAAACAATAGCAATAAAATTCAAATATTTACACGCGCCTGCTTCAATCGCCTTTTTGTCATTTATAGCATATTCATTGTCGCACTGTATCCAATCGTTCCAACATTCTTCATTGCTTTCCATCTCGCTAATAGAAACAATCTCACTGTCATTTGATTTTGAAACAATATTTTCCCAATATTTGATATCGTGGATAT
>JAZROC010000364.1:0-2725 GCA_045648525.1 Clostridia bacterium | reverse complement strand
CCTGATTATTTCTTCAAGGTCTTTTTCGCTGTATTTAATTGAATTTGCGCCAAACGTATTTGTTGACACAACGTTTGAGCCTGCATTAAAATAACTTTTGTGAATTTCTTTTATAACGTCAGGCGCTTCAATATTAAGTTTTTCAGGGGCGCAGGAATAGCCTTTTTCCATCAAAAGAGTACCCATTGAGCCATCGAGAATAACAATATTATTTTTTAGAAAAGTTAAAAAATCCATTTTCTGCCTCGTAAAATATACTATTTACCTAAAATATCAGAAAGATTATTCATAATTTTTTCTGCAACGTCAGGCTTGTTCATTGAATACACGTGGACGTTTGTTATGCCGTTTGCATAGAGGTCGATAATCTGGTCGGTTGCATAAATAATGCCTGCCTGCTTCATTGCGTTTTCATCACCGCCAAATTTATCAACAAGGCTTTTAAAACGTTGCGGCATATGGGAGCCTGAAAGTTTTATTGCCCTTTCAACCTGCTTTGCGTTGGTAATGGGCATAATTCCCGGAATAACGGGCACCAAAATCCCTGCCTGACGGATTTTATAAAGAAAATTATACAAAAGATTATTGTCAAAAAACATCTGCGTTGTCAGAAAATCACAGCCTGCATCGACTTTCTCTTTTAAAAAGAAAATATCCTCTTTCTGATTTTTACTTTCGGGGTGAATTTCCGGATAGCAGGCACCGCCTATGCAGAAACCCTCGTTTTTTAACTCGTGTACAAGTTCTACTGCATTTTTATAGTGCCACGGTCCCTGATAATTTTCAGGTATATCACCGCGCAAAGCCATAACGTTTTCTATGCCTGCATTTTTCATATCTTCTATACGACTTTTTACCGTTTCTTTCGTTGACGAAACGCAGGTTAAATGCGCAAGAGTTGGTACGTTATACTGTTGCTTGATGTTTTTGGCAATTTCTAAAGTGTATTTGCTTGTACCACCACCCGCGCCGTAGGTAACAGACATAAACAAAGGGCGCAAAGCAGCGATTTCTTCGGTTGCCTTTTTAACACTTTCAAAATTGGTTTCAGTTTTTGGCGGAAACACTTCAAAGGATATGGAAAGAGTATCTTTTGTAATTTTATCAATAATTTTCATATATGAATCCTTTACAAAAAAGACCTATGCGCACATAGGTCTGTAATTATTATTCTGCAGTATTTTCAGTAATACGTTGGAACTCAAAAGTAAGAATATCAAGAATGTCAGTTTCGATTATATTCTGAGGTTCAGTATTGGCAATATGTGCACCCGTTACGGTAATAAAATAATTTTCAAATATAAATCTTTCCGCATAAGTTGACATATTGGGAAGGTTTGTTACGATGGTATATTCGCCGTACTGTGCCCTTTCGACAACCTCTTCACTGCCGTTATACATTGCGTGAGAACCGCCCAATGATGCAAGAGTTTTTCCCACATCATCAAGATAGTACACAACTATAGTAACGTTATAAACGCCGTTTGTTAAATGGTACGTGATGTTTGAATAATTTTTTTCACTTCTTGCAGGGTTAACGGAAATACGTGCATGCTCTTCCTGAAGAGTTACATCCTCACCTGCAAGCAACGGCTTTAAAACAACGCCTGCTTCCTTAACCATCGTGAATATCTGCGTATATTCAACTCCCATACTTTCGGCACTTTCGATTTCAAAGAAGTTTGTAAAATCCTCCATATTATCAAATACGTTAGGCGCAAACTCATCCTCATCAACAGGTTCTTCAATAAAGTCATCGTCATTTGAATTGTTCGGTTCAGGATTCGTCTTTTTGCAAGCAACGAAAATGCAAGCAACCGCCAATATTAATGCTATTAAAGAAATAAACTTTTTCATAAGAAACCGCCTTACTTATTCATTTTTGCCCAAGTGTCTCTTAAGCCGACAATACGGTTGAAAACAAGCTTATCATCGTTGCTGTCTTCATCGCATCTGAAATAGCCAACGCGGATAAACTGGAATGAATCGCCTGCTTTTGCGTTTTCAAGAGATTTTTCCAAATATCCCTCTTTAACGATAAGTGAATTTTCATTAACACGCTCTTTAAAATCAAGACCTTCGCCTTCACGCTCATCTAAAAGATAATCGTAAAGTCTTGCCTCGAAAGGTACTGAGTTATTAGCATCAACCCAATGAAGTGTGCCCTTAACCTTTCTGTCTGCGCCTGACATACCTGACTTTGTTTCAGGGTCATATTCAGCGTGAACAACAGTTACGTTGCCATTTTCATCGGTTTCATAACCAACGCATTTAACGATGTAAGCACTCTTTAAACGAACCTCGCCACCAACGAAAAGTCTGAAGAATTTCTTGGGCGGGTCAATCATAAAGTCTTCTGCCTGAATATAAAGTTCGCGTGAGAAAGAAACCTCGCGTGTGCCGAAAGTTTCATCAGCACCGTTTTCAGTTGTAAGATACTCAGTAGTGTTTTCGGGATAGTTGTCAATTACAAGCTTAATGGGGTCAAGAATTGCCATTTTACGCTCTGTTTTAGTACTTAAATCTTCGCGGACACAATGCTCTAAAAGTCCCGCTTCAACTAAAGAATTGCTCTTTGCAACTCCAATTCTGTCGCAGAAATCGCGGATAGCTTCAGGAGTGTACCCGCGTCTTCTCAAGCCTGCGATGGTGGGCATTCTGGGGTCATCCCAACCTGTGACGCTTGCATTATCAACTAAACTCTTTAAATAACGCTTTGACATAA
>JAZROC010000363.1:0-4870 GCA_045648525.1 Clostridia bacterium | reverse complement strand
CATGGCTACGATCCGACTTAGTTCGCCATCCTTTAACAGATACCTGTAGGGATTAACGTAATAGATGTTTTCAGGCGAGCAGTTTTCGCCCAAAGAATAAGCATAGACTTTATCGGTATGGTCGATTATATAAGTTCTGACCTCCTGCGGAGTCTGTTGCTCGTAGGCAAAGACGTTTTTGGTAATATATCTGCCCGAAATAATGTTTTCGCATTTTAAAACAGGCTCGGCACCGTCAACGCGGTAAAGGTCGTATTTCAACGTTGATTCCTCTTCATTTACCGCAATCATAAAAATATGACTGTCCTCTTCAAACTGTGAAAGCAGAGCTGAAGAAATGCTGAACAGAATTTCACCGTCACCGTAAACGTAACAATCAGCAACCTCCTTTGCCGAAGCGCGTTTTTGAACGGTATGCTTGTTTTTTATAATGTACGCCTTACCGTTTTCACTATCCGATTTAATAATATCCGCACCGTTCATCAGGAAATTTCTATAATCAAAGGTAGCGTGATATATGGGATAAAGCGTTTCATTATCCTCCTGCACCGCTTTTTTCAGCCTGAACAGAAAGGTATCTTCGGAAACAAACTCACTTTGGGCAACGTCACCCTCAATGCGTGTCGTTATGCCGTCGCGTCTGAAATACAGATTGTCTTTTTCATCAATAAACAAAAGATTTCCGTCATTCTGCACGCGCACCGAATCAAGACGAACATTTTCAAAAACGTTTTCAGGTGCATTTTTGCCGTTTTTCGACATAAGCGTACAATAAGTCACGCCTTTTTTATCGTAATGCTCCGTAGTAAATATTATTATATCTTTTTCTTTTAAAAATTTAATAAAACTTTTTTCACTGACCTCTGCATTAACTGAATACGCGCCCTTATTTTCAATTCGCCAGAGAATATCGTCATTATCAACGCAGTAAAAAGGAAAAATATCACTGCTTTTTGCATTAAAAAGGTATTCTCCGCCTTCGCTTTTATTGAAAAATTCAGGTTTGCAACCGGTTAAAATAAGCACAAGGGACAAAAACAATATCAGTTTTTTCATTTATTTTCCTCAAAAAAGGAATCATAGAGTTTTTCGTACTCTTTTGCCGATGTCTTCCACGAAAAATCAGCTTTCATAGCGCGCTTTACAATTTTATTCCATTCCTTTTTATCCTTAAAAATCTCCTCGGCATAGCGGATAGTGTAGAGCATATCGTGAGCGTTATAGTTTTCAAATGAAAAACCCGTTGAATTTTCCTTATTATACGGAATAACCGTATCCCTTAAGCCTCCCGTTTCGCGCACGATAGGAAGTGTTCCGTAACGCAGACTCATAAGTTGCGAAAGACCGCAAGGCTCAAATAACGAGGGCATTAAAAAGCCATCGCACCCTGCATATATTTTATGGGAAAGTTCCTCCGAATAACAAAGATTAACCTTTATTTTTTCAGGATATTTATTCTCATAATATTTGAACATTTCCTCATATTTGCTTTCACCCGTACCGAGCACTATCAAGCGGATATCATCATTTAAAAGTTCGTCTAAAACACACTCTACAAGGTCAAAACCTTTCTGGTCGGTAAGGCGGGAAACTACACCGACAACAAGAGTGTCATCATCTGCTTTTAACTTCATTTCATTTAAAAGAGAAAGTCTGTTTTCCTTTTTTGCTTCAATATCCCGCCAGCTGTAAGGCGCGGAAATATACTCGTCATTCATCGGGTCAAAGGTCTTATAATCAATGCCGTTTACAATGCCAATAAGGTCTTTTTGACGGTAGCGTATAAGAAAATCAAGTCCCTCACCGTAAAAAGCCGTTTTAATTTCTTCGGCATAACTTGAAGATACGGTGGTAATTTTATCAGCATACGTAAGCCCGCCTTTAAGCAGATTACAGTTACCGTAAGCCTCTAAAATTCCCTTTTCAAAATAAGAATTTGAAAGACCTAAAACGTCCTCAACGATTTCCTTACTGTATATGCCCTGAAATTTAAGGTTATGTATGGTAAACACCGTTTTGGTGTTTTTATAAAAGTCATTTTTCTTAAACTCATCAAAAAGATACACGGGTATCATTGCAGATTGCCAGTCGTGGCAATGAATTACGTCGGGCTTAAACTGAAGTTCTGGCATCACTTCAAGCACCGCACGAGAAAAGAAAGCGAATTTTTCAATATCCCCTCTTGCCTCACCGTAAGGAGAAGCGGAATTGAAGTAAAATTCATTATCAATAAAATAAAAAGTGATATTATTATGCTTATATTCAAAAACTCCTGCATATTGATTTCGCCACGCAAGACGAACAGTTTTAGAGAATTTAAAAGTAAGCATATCTTTAAACTGTGCCTTCATACAAGCGTATTTTGGCAAAATCACCCTGACGTCATATTTATTTTTGTTGAAATATTCAGGCAGCGTGCCTGCAACGTCTGCAAGTCCTCCGGTCTTAATAAAAGGCACCGCCTCGGAGGTAACAAACAAAATGTTCTTTTTTGCCATAGAATCACCCGTTTTTTTACTTTTTTAATATTGTACCATAAAAAATCTCTTTTTTCAATATAAAGAATTGAATTTTGCCTAAACTTATGCTAAAATAAAAAAGAGGTGTATTTTATGAAAAACACAACTTTAATTCATATAGAAAAAGACGGCAAGTATCTTATGCTTCACCGAATAAAGAAGCAAAACGACATAAATAAAGACAAGTGGATAGGCATAGGCGGAAAATTTTTGGAAAACGAAAGTCCCGAAGAATGTGCTATCCGCGAAGCAAAAGAAGAAACAGGCTTAACCTTAAACTCCCTTGAATACCGTGGAATTGTAACCTTTGTGCCAAATAATACAGAGGGCGAATATATGCACGTTTTTGTGTGCAAAGATTTTTCGGGCAAGGTAAAGGACTGTGACGAAGGCGACCTTCAATGGATAGAAAAAGAAAAAATCTATTCCCTGCCCATATGGGAGGGCGATAAAATTTTTCTGAAATTATTGGAAACCGATGCCCCGTTTTTCTCGTTAAAACTGGTTTATAACGATGACGCCCTTACAAAAGCCGTATTAAATAATAAAGAGATATAAAAAAATCCTGCTGACAAATGAGCAAGGCTTATAAAGACAATAAAAAGATGCATGAAAAATTCGTGCATCTTTTTGTATTGCGATATGCCGATAAAATCAGTTTGGTATTTAATCCAAAGGTTTTTGTTCGTCAGTAAGCCCTAAAATATAATCAGCAGATAAATTATAATGTTTACATAATTTTATGATTCTTCTGATTGGCATTTCATTTATGCCCTTTTCGTATTTTAAATAGGCTTGTTGAGTTGTTTCTAATAAATCCGCAAGTTGTTGCTGAGTTTCGTTATTCTTAATTCTGATTTCTCTTATTCTTTCATAATATTCCATTTCGATCCCTCTTTCCTATTTAATAATAAATCACAAATGATGTATTGACAAACATCAAATATGATGTTAAAATAAATTACATCAATTTTGATTTATTTGAGGAGAGATTAAAATGATAAGAAAAAACATAAAAGATGAAATAAATAATTTTATAAATAATATTGCATATCTAAGAAAAAAGAGTGGGCTTTCAAAAAAAGAGATGGCAAATGCTTTAAATATTAGTATTTATGCATTAAACAAGATAGAAAGAGGAGAACTTCCCGAAAAATTAAGCATTGAGATTATTTTCAATTTGCAAAAGCATTTCAAAATATCACCCAAAAAGCAATTCAATTCTCCACAAGGTGAATAAAAATAGTCAAGTATTCTTAAGAACACTTGACTAAGCCGGCAGATTTTTTATTTCATACCTTTTGAATTGTTCAGCAATACCGTGCTGTATAAGAAAAGCACGTCTGCATTTTCAAAATTAACGAATTTATCTAAAATTGAAGAATTAATATAGCGCAAGTCAACTAAAACCGTTTCGGAATAGCCTTCAGCGAGCAACGGTGAAATTGACGAGCCAAAGGAATCGCGGAAAATAATCAAACGTTTACCTGAAGTATTTTTCGGGTTTTCAATGGTAATTACGGGCTGATTTCCCGAAAGGAAAAACTCGTAAGCATCTTTACTTTCTGCCTTTTCCATATCATAAACGGCTTTTGCACCTGTAACCTTGTATCCGTTTATGGCATCGTTTGTAAGATATGTGATTTTGTCAGGCTTAACCTTTAAAGCGGACTGACCTGTATATACACCGTAAAAATCTTTATCAAGGACGTTTTCGATATAGGAAGTATTTAATTCAACACCCATACCCTTTAAAATTCTGTCGGCAACGTCAGTAATTTTATTTTGATGCCAATGACTGTCGGTAAAATAGTAATCGTCTTTTTCCAATAAATCCATTACGCTGATATTTTCAAAGGGAAGTTCAGTTTTAAAATACTGTTCTATCTCCTTGTAATCAAGAGTAAGGTCGGCTAAAAACATATTTTTATCGGGAATCATTGCAAAATACACGCTATTATCTTTTAAATAAGCGTTGTTTACCTTTATAAAAAGGTCCTTTGCGTATTCAAGCATCGGTTGATTTTTTTCATAATCGAGTTTTGAAATGTGACCGTCCTTAACGTAAATGCCGTTATTTTCAACTTGCATAAACAAATTATAGCGAACGTATGCTTTAATACTGCGCCAGAAATCTCTTAACGGAAAACGGTCAGTTGTGTAACTTTCAAATTTTTTGGAAAACTCACCGCTTACAATACTTTCCCACGTAATTTCAGGCATCTGTGCCAGAACTCGACGCTCGCTGTCAGAATAATCAGGAGTTTCAATAAAGAAACAGATAAAGGAAAAAACAAGGATAAAAAGTCCTGATAAAACTACGTTTAAAATATTTTTAACTTTCATTTTTT
>JAZROC010000362.1:0-7877 GCA_045648525.1 Clostridia bacterium | reverse complement strand
AGCCAAAGAAGCAGGTGCCGACGGTGTTGACTTCAACTTATGGGCACAGATTTATGACGTAGCCAACGAAAATTCAATTTACGCAAAAAGCGAAGAAGAATTTCGTGCATACTTTGAAGATATAAAAAATTATGCAGATAGCATAGATATGAAAATATTTACCACCCACGGCAACGGCACAGGCTATAAAGACGTAAAAGATGACGACGAAATTCTGGTCAAAAATGTTTTAAAGGATATTCAAGCAACAAAAATTTTAGGTGCCGAAATCTGTGTTATTCACACAGCAGGAAATTATCATCTGCCGCCCGAAACGCCAAAAGATAAAATGCACCGCTTTAACTATGAGCTTTTTGACAAAACTCTTCCGTTAGCAAAAAAATCAGGCATAAAACTTGCCACGGAAACTTTCGGTTCATCGGCACGCTACGGTTGTATTGATTTCTTTGGTGATATAAAAAACTTTACAGACGGTTTTGAGCCTTTATATAAAAAGTATGGTGATACCTTCTGCATTTGTGTGGATTCAGGTCACACAAACCTTGCAACAAGATTCGATAATCCTCAAGTAAGCCAAGTTATAAAAATGCTTGCGCCTCACGTTTGTTGTTTGCATCTTCACGATAACAACGGTTTAAAGGACCAACACAAAATCCCCGGCACAGGCGATATTGATTGGTTAAGCGTTTTTAAAGCATTAAAAGAAATCGACTATAAAGGCGTTTACAACCTTGAAGTTTCAGTTACCCACTATGGCGAAGATTTTGCTTTTGAAGAAGCAAGTTTTGCCATCAAAGCATTAAAGCAATTACTAAAGAATCAGGAGTCAACAAAATGAACAAACAAAAAATGCTAAAATATGCTTGTTACGTTTCAGGAATGACAATGTCGGTAACAGCCAATCTTCCCCCGTTATTATTTATGACTTTTCACGACCTTTACAAAATAACGTATTCGCTTTTAGGAACGTTGGTAGTAGTTAACTTTATAACTCAACTTGCCATTGACCTTGTCTTTTCATTTTTCTCGCACAAGTTCAATATACCTAAAACTGTAAAAACAATACCGCTTATTTCAGTGGCAGGGCTTATTCTTTTTGCACTTGCGCCACTTTTTAAAAACGTTTATCTTGGACTTTTACTGGGCACCGTTGTGTTTTCAGTTTCGTCAGGATTAAGCGAAGTTTTGGTAAGTCCCGTTTTTGCAACAATTCCCGCAAAGGACCCTGACAGAGAAATGAGCAAACTTCACTCCTGCTATGCATGGGGTACCGTCGGTGTTGTAATTCTTTCAACCATATTCATTTTCATATTTAAAGGAACAAATTGGCAGTATCTTGTTTTTCTTTTCCTGCTATTACCTTTAATGGCTTCCGTTTTGTTTACCCTTTCAGGAGTACCTGAAATGGATACCCCTCAAAAAACATCGGAAACCTTTGGTTTTTTGAAGAATAAGTTGCTCTGGCTTTCAGTTTTCGCCATTTTTATGGGCGGTGCGGCTGAATGTAATATGTCCCAATGGGCATCAAGTTACCTTGAGCAAGCCCTTAATATACCTAAAATTTACGGAGATATTTTCGGTGTTGCACTTTTTGCTTTGTTTTTAGGGTTGGGCAGAACTCTTTACGGAAAGTTCGGCAAGAACATTGAAAAACTTCTTTTGCTTGGTGCAATAGGCTCAACACTTTGCTACTTTACCGCCGCAGTTGTACCCGTTCCCATTATCGGTCTTTTTGCCTGCGCTTTTACAGGCTTCTGCACCTCAATGTTATGGCCCGGAAACCTTGTTGTTGCTGAAAAACGTTTTACGCAAGGCGGTGTATTTATTTTCGCATTAATGGCAGCAGGCGGAGATTTAGGCGCATCGGTTGCGCCACAGTTAGTTGGTATTATTACCGACGGTGTTATCGCCAATGACAGTTTCTTAAATCTTTGCGGGACACTTAACCTTACCCCCGACCAACTTGGTATGAAGTTAGGCATTTTATCAGGTATGTTTTTCCCCTTGCTTGGAATTATAATTCAATATAAGATAAGAAAAACCGCTTCAGAGTGAAGCGGTTCAGTCTGCTGATTTTATCAGCAGACTGTTAGAATTCGACAATTCCTTACAAGGCAAGGCGTGGAGTTTTAAAAACGAATGAGCTTACATAGCGGTAAGTGATTGAGTTTTTAAACGAACACAACACAGCAAATAAAATCCTGCAAGATTATTGCAGGATTTTATGTTTGTAAGGGGTTGTCAGTGTTCTGAAAACCGCTTCCAAGTGAAGCGGTTTTTTATCAGAATATAACGTTTAATAACGAATACATTAAAGGAATTGTTATAACGCAAAGAGTATGAGAAATCATTGCCATTGATGCGCCCGTTTTAGTATCGCCACCGTAAGCGGCAGGATATACGACTGTATTTAAGCCTAAAGGTGTACCGAAAGCAAACAGACAAAGAATCATATTTTCCTTGCTTGCGCCTAAAAGCCACACAAGAATTACGAAAAGTGCAGGCAAAATTATAAGACGAAGAAGCGTTGCAAGGTAAACTCTTTTCTTTTTCAGAAGTTTTAAAATATCAAAGTTACCAATGACAAAGCCTGTTAAAACCATCGAAATAGGTCCCATACAAGCACCTAAATTTGCAACGGTGGTCTGAACGGCTTCAGGGGTATAATCCCACAAACCTGTCAAGCCGATTAATGCGCCAATACCAAAGGAAATGCAAATGGGATTCAATATACTTTTAAGTATACTGTGTTTTTCTTCGCCGTGAGGAATAAGTATAGCATTGCCCCAAGTATAAACAAGAGCATATAACGGCAAAATATACAGAAGATACTTAAAATGCATTGCTTCGCCTAAAATTGCAGGCACGATAGCAAGTCCCATAAACCCGAAATTGCCAAACGTCAAGGCATATTTATAAATATTTCTGCGGTAAGCGTTTGTTGAGAAATATCTGGATAAAACCAAGGCAATGGAAATTGCGATAGCAAGAGGAATAATACAGTAAACAAGACTTATATAATTTTCACTTAAAGCCTTTACGGTGCAGTTTTTGCCGAAAACGCTTATAATGCTGGCAGGCACAAGCACGTTATTTTCGAGTTTTGATAATACCGTCGCAGTATTTTCAGGTGTGATTTTTTTCTTATTAAGAATAAAGCCTATGATTATACATAAAAACATAACAAGCATCGGTGACAACGTCGCTTTAAAGGTTTCAATCATTTTATTCTCTCCTTTTTTATAACATTAATATTCTATCACCGTCATCATTTTTTGACAATTAAAAACTTGCGTTATTTTGTAAATAATGTTAAAATAATAAAAAAGGAGATGTTTTTTATGAACGAATGGATTGAACAGCTTATGACGTTTTTGCAGAATAACGGACCGAAAATTCTGCTTTCAATAGTCGTACTTATCATAGGTCTTATTATAACAAATTTTATTAAGAAAATAGCGAAAAAGGCCCTTGCAAAAAGCACAATCGAAACCACCGCACACAAGCTTATTATACAGATACTTGATATTTTATTAAAATTCGTGGTGCTTTTAATTGCGGCTGAAACGTTAGGAATAAAAACAACCTCGCTTATAACCATCTTTGGTGCGGCAGGTGTTGCAATAAGCCTTGCGTTAAAGGATAGTTTATCAAACGTAGCAGGCGGATTTTTAGTGCTTTTCTCAAAGCCTTTCGTTAAAGGCGATTTTATTGAAACCAACTCCGTTTCAGGTACGGTTAACAATATATCGTTATTCTATACTACCTTGAAAACACCTGATAACAAAACGGTTTTTGTGCCAAACGGCGAAATTTCAACTGCAAAAATTATCAACTATTCCACTGAAAAAACAAGAAGGCTTGACCTTGTATTTTCAATAAGTTATCATAACGATATTATAAAGGCAAAAGCTATTATTCAACGTATTGCCGAAGCATCAGGTTTTATGCTTGATGACCCTAAACCTACCTTTGCCGTTGGTGAGCACAGCGACAGTGCCATTAAACTTTACAGTCGTTTCTGGCTTGATTCCGAAAATTATTGGGATGCGTATTTTTATATGCTGGAAAACGTAAAAATCGCCTTTGATAACGAGGGCATAACAATTCCCTTTAACCAACTTGACGTGCATATTGATAAATAATTAAAAAGGCTGTTTTCACCTTAAACTGTGAAAACAGCCTTTTTTATATCACAAAGCAAATTAGCGCAAGAATTATAAATGCGCCGAAAAACGCACCCATAATCCACCACGAAGCAGTTTTAATCTGTGGCATTACAATTTTCGGTTTTATAGGGTTTCCACAAGAAATGCAAAAATTTGCATCTTCTTCAAGCTTTGCACCGCAACAGGTGCAAAAATTATTATTTTCCATTTTAGTCGATTCCTTTTAACTTATTTTCGCGGGCATAATAGAATAAATATTGTTGAGCAATGCCTGCATATTCCTTAAATGCTGTTTTGGCGAAAGCTTCAATTTCAGCATTGGTTGCGCTACGTCTTAAATAAAGGCTTTCCATAACCTTTTTAATCCACGTATCAACGGGAAAAGCATTAAGGTAATTAAGCCCGAAAAGCAAAATACAGTTGGCAACTTTAGGTCCTACACCCTTAAATGAAAGCAGTTTTTCGCGAGCATCGTTGTAGGAAAGTCCCGAAAAATCAGGCTTTTCGGCAAGCCAATTTTTTACTGTTGCTTCTAAATAATCTGCTCTGTAGCCACAGCCTAATTTCATATAATCTTCTTTTTTTACGTCCCTTAATTGTTCGGGTGTCGGAAACAGATAAAAAACGGTGTTGTCATATTCCACGGGTGTGCCGTATTTCATTGCAAGGCAGGCAATAATATTTTTGATTCGGGTAATATTATTATTTTGCGATATTATGAAAGAAATAAGAGTTTCCCAAAAATCCTGCTTTAAAATCTTCATTCCTTTGCCATATTCAATGGCTTTTTCAAGATTTTCTTCTTTTTGGAAGTTTTGGGCGATTTTTTGATAATCGCGAGATAAATCAAAATACTCAACAAAAATTTCGTCAAACTCTTTTTCACTTACACCGTCAATGACAAACGTGCCGTTATCTTCCTCTAAATATATGACCTTACCCTTTGCGATGCCTAAAAAGCCGTTTTTATAAGGGTCGAAGCGGAAACATTGTCCGTTCAAAAAGGTATTTTTTAAATTAAAATCATTTATAACTCTTTTAAACATATTAAGATTATACTACACCAAAATATTTTTATCAACTAAAAATTTCGGAAATTTTCCGAAGCCTAAATCATTGACTTTCTGTACCTATACATTATATAATATAAGAAAAAAATCAGGAGATAAATTTATGAGCAATTTTCTTGTAGGTTGGGCAGAAAAAAGTATTGTTCCGGAAAATAAAAGAGTTTCCCTTGCAGGTCAGCTTTATGAGCGTATTTCCGAATACGTTGAATCAGATATTACTGCAACTGCAATGGCAGTCGAAGCCGACGATAAAGTAATTTTCGTTTCAGTTGACATTGTAAAAATAATCGATCCCGTTAAAGAACGCGCACGTGAGATTTTTAGAGAATTAAACACGGAAGTTGATGCTGATAAAATTATTATCAGCGCAACCCATAGCCATACGTCACTTAAAACAGACCCACCGGGAACAGTTACACAAAATATTTTAAATGAGTTTATGCCCGAGGGTAAGAGTTATACTCCTTTAGTTAATGCCGCCCAAGATGACATTATTACACCAAACGATGCCGCTGAATTAGTTGCAACGCAAATTGCCAACGCGGCAAACGAAGCCTGGCAGAAGCGCAAAAAGGCACTTTACACAAACGCATTCGGCAGAGCCGCAGTTGGTATGTGCAGACGTGTTGCTTATGACGACGGCACAGCGCAGATGTGGGGCGACACTAATACCGCAAACTTTGTTTCGTTGGAAGGCGGTAACGATTCAGGCATTGAGCTTCTTTATATGTTTGACGAAAATAAAAATCTTACCGGTGTTGTTGCAAATATTGCCTGCCCTGCACAGATTTTAGAGCACCAATGCTTCATTTCATCAGATTATTGGGGCAAAACAAAAGAATATCTTCGCAAAAAATTAGGAGAAAATATTTATCTTTTAGGTATCAGCGGCGCAGGTGGTGACCAATGTCCCCGTGACCTTGTGCGTTGGGTGCAATCGGACGTTTGCTCAAAAGACCCTCATATCAACAGACCCAATTATATTGAGCGTGTTGCAGACCCATCAATGTTTGACCTTGAGGGTGCCCGTCTTGCAGGCAAGCGCATCGCCAATGAAATTATTTCTGTTTTTGAAGAAATCAAGGAGTATAAGGACTCTCTCGACCTTAAGCACAATATATATACTCTTGATTTGCCTTTAAGACGCGCAACTATCAGCGAATACAACACAGCAGTTCGCGAAATTAACTATTATATGGACAAAAACAAGGATAAAGAGGTTTTCGATTTTGAAGATAATGCCGCAATGTACGTTCATTTAGGTACTATCGCACGTTTCAGACGTCAACAAAACGAAGAAGTTGTTCCCGTTGAAGTGCATATCTTAAAGTTTGGCGACGTTGCCTTTGCAACCAATCCTTTTGAGCTTTTCCTTGATTACGGAAATCAGATAAAAGCCCGTTCAAAAGCAAAACAGACGTTTATCTGTCAATTGACTTGTGGCGGTTTGGGTTATCTTCCAACAAAAAAAGCCGAAGAGGCAGGACACTATAGCGCATACATTACAAGCGGTCACGTTGGTCACGAAGGCGGAAATCAGCTTGTAAGAAAATCTATTTACGAAATTAATAAAATGTTTTAAAGGTGAATTATGAATTGTTTAGGTATTGATTTTGGCACGACTTCAGTTAAATCGGCACTATATGACGAAAACTTAAATCTTCTGTATTCAACAAGCGAAGAATACGTGCTTAACACAAAAGGCGATATTGTTGAGTTTGAAGCAGAAAAATACTGGACGTTACTTTTAAACGTTATAAATGAAGTCAGCCAGCATTTTACTATTCACTGTCTTGCGATAGACACACAATGTGAAACGCTTATTCTCGCAGATGAAATGGGTAATCCGTTACGTGATGCAATCGTATGGCTTGATAACCGCGCAACAAAGGAAGCGGAAATTTTAGAAAAGCATTTTGGAACAAAAAAAGTTTATGAAGTAACAGGTCAACCTGAAGTTACGGCAACATGGCCCGCTTCAAAACTTTTATGGGTAAAAAATAACGAGCCCGAAATCTTCAAAAACACAAATAAGATTTTCCTTTTGGAAGATTATCTTTTGTATAAATTAACAGGCAAGTTCGTAACGGAAAAAACTTTGCAGTCCTCCACCATTTATTTTGATATACATAACGCTATCTGGTGGAACGAAATGCTCGATTTCATCGGAATAAAACAAGAGCAATTACCTACTCTTATGGATAGCGCAAACTACGTTGGCGAATATAACAACATAAAGGTTATAACCTCAGCAATCGACCAGATTGCAGGCGCAATAGGTGCCGGTGTTGTAAAGGAAGGTATTATCAGCGAAATGACCGGAACCACTATGGTTATATACGTTCCGTCAAAAACCGTTCCGCCTTTTAAAAAGGACAGTATCGTTCCCTGCCACTACTGTTATGACGGCTCATACTGTCTGCTTTCCTGGAGTCCAACTGCAGGTATGGCATTAAAATGGTTCAGGGATAAATTTTTAGCCGATAAAGATTTTAAAGACCTTGACGAAATGGCAAAAGACGTTGCCGTTGGTTCTGACGGTGTTACTTTCCTGCCATATTTATGCGGCTCAACAATGCCTAAATATAACCCTGATGCCCGTGGAAGCTTTACGGGAATTACTCAGGAGCACTCCCCT
>JAZROC010000361.1:0-5383 GCA_045648525.1 Clostridia bacterium | reverse complement strand
GTTGAAGACTGCGTTAACAACGTTGGTGTTGACGTTAATACCGCTTCCCCCCGACTTTTGTCCTTCGTTGCAGGTATCGGTGATGCTTTGGCTAAAAACATTGTTGCCTACAGGGAAGAAAACGGCGCATTTACTTCACGTGCGCAGTTTAAGAAAATTCCCAAACTTGGTCCCAAAGCCTTTGAACAGTGCGCAGGTTTCCTCCGCGTGCCCGAAAGTAAGAATATTTTGGAAAATACCGCAGTTCACCCTGAAAGTTACGAGCAGGCAAAAGCACTTTTGGAAATGTGCGGTTTTGATATTAAAAAGGATAAGGAATTTGTAAATCTTTCTGAAAAAGCACAGGCAATCGGCATAAAGGAAATTGCCCAAAAGCTTGAAATAGGTGAGCCAACCCTTCTTGATATTATTAAAGAACTTGAAAAACCCGGTCGTGATGTCCGTGACGAACTTCCGCCCCCAATGCTTAAACGGGAGGTTATGGGTATGGAAGATTTAAAACCCGGAATGGAAATCAAGGGCACGGTAAGAAATATCATTGACTTTGGTGCATTTGTTGATATCGGTGTTCATCAGGACGGTTTAGTACATATTTCACAGATAACTGATCGTTATATAAAACATCCTATGGAAGTTTTGAAGGTAGGTCAGGTGGTAACCGTGTGGGTGCTTAACGTTGACGTAGCCAAAAAACGAATTTCATTAACAATGAAAAAACCTTAAGGAGATAAAAATGAGAGAACAGATTTTATTTGATGATAATTGGCTGTTTCATAAGGGCGACATAGTTGTTTCTGAACCTAAATGCAAAGGACCTATTTATACCTGCGCAAAAACTGAAAGTATGAAGTGGGGACCTGCAAGCATTTATTATCTTGATACGCCTGATAATTACAATCGCACAGTTTCCTATAACGGTGAAAAGTGGATAAATGTTAATTTGCCTCACGATTACGTTGTAACGGGCGAAATGTATGAGGACGAAAACCCCGCATTAGGATTTTTTAAATATGAAAATGCATGGTACAGAAAGCATTTTAACATTGCTGAAGAGGATGAAGGTAAAAGAATAACTCTTTTATTTGAAGGTGTTGCAACACGTTGTACCGTGTATCTTAACGGTTGTGAATTAAAGCATAATAACTGTGGTTATACTTCCTTTGAGGTTGATATTACCGACTATGTAAAATACGGCAAGGACAATGTACTTGCAGTTTATGTAAAGTATCACCAGAATGAAGGCTGGTGGTATCAGGGCGGTGGAATTTACCGTCACGTATGGCTTAATAAGACAAGCAGTGTTTCTGTTGATCTTTATGGTGTGTTTATCCGTGCTGAAAAAAAGGATAATTTATGGAACGTTCTTGTTGATACCGAAATCAGAAATGATTTATATCACGACGTTTCTGTAAAAGCCGTAACAACCTTGTTGGATAAGCAGGGAAATGAAGTATTATGCACATCTGGTGATACGTGCATAAGTATGCGAGAAAAAGGAATTGCCAAGTATTCGGGCGAAATTTCAAACCCACATTTATGGGATATTGACGATCCCTATATTTACACGGTTAAAACTGATCTTTATATAAACGGCACGCTTTTTGATACTGTTTATGACCGCTTTGGTTTCAGAAGTTATAAGTTTACTGCTGATAACGGCTTGATTTTAAACGGCAGACGCGTCTTTATCTATGGTGTTTGCGGTCATGGTGATTTCGGCTTAACAGGTAAAGCGGTGCCTGATAACATTTTGCGGTATAAAGCAAAAATGCTGAAGGATATGGGCGCAAACGGCTATCGTGTAACCCATTATCCGCAGACTGCCGCCTTTATGGATGCTCTTGATGATTTAGGCTTTATCGTAATGGACGAGGGCAGATGGTTCCATTCCACTGAAGACGGTTTAAAACAACTTGAAATGCTTATTAAACGTGACAGAAACCGACCAAGCGTATTTATGTGGTCGATGAGCAACGAGGAACCTCACCACTTAACCGAAAACGGTCGTAAAATACAAAAAGCAATGACGGCTTTTACCAAAAAGCTTGACCCAACAAGACCTATCACTTCAGCGGTATCCGATTCACCTGACAGGGCAACGGTTTATGATGATATGGAGCTTGTTGGCATAAATTATAACCATTATCTTTATGACGTTGTACGCGCAAAATATCCGGATAAGCCTATCTATGCCTCCGAGTGTTGCGCAACGAGCACCACTCGCGGTTGGTATGAGGACGTTAATGAAGTACGTCAGTATCACCCTGCTTATGACCACGATACTACAACATGGTTTATCGGCAGAGAGAATTTTATGCAGGTTATAAAGGAAAGACCTTGGGTTGTGGGAATTTATCAATGGATAGCCTTTGAGCATCGCGGTGAAGCAATCTGGCCCCGCATCTGCTCTCAGGCAGGCGCAATTGACTTGTTCCTGCAGAAAAAGGACGCTTTCTATCAGAATAAATCAATTTTCACTTCTGAACCTATGATACACCTTCTCCCGCATTGGAATTTTGAACACAAAACGGGTGAAGAAATCGACGTGTGGGCATACACGAACTGTCAGGAAGCGGAACTTTTCCTTAACGGTAATTCTTTAGGCAGACAGACGGTTGAAAAATACAGACACGTTGAATGGAAAGTACCCTTTGAAAAGGGAAGCATTTCCGTTATCGGCTATAACGACGGAAAGATAGTTTGTAAAGATGAAAAACAGACCAGCGGCAAAGCATACAAGCTTATGCTTAAATGTGAAAACGCTCTTGATGTTTCTTCTTCAGGCAGAGATATTGCGTTGTTTACCTGCTACTGTGTAGACGAAAACGGCATAGAAGTGCCCGATGCATCGCCCTTTGTTTCCTTTAATACAAACGGAATAGGGCAGATTGTTGGTACAGGCTCCGATATTTCCGACCATATTCCCGTAAACTGTCCCGACAGAAGAATGCGCGCAGGCAGAATAAGTATTGCCGTTAAAGTTAAAAAGGCGGGCGAGCTTAAGCTTTACGCCAATTCGGAAAATCTTATAACGGGATATATAAAAGTTGACATAAAATAATTGACTTTTATATGCGATTAGTGGTATTATATATAAAAATAAATTTTTGAGGTGCTTATAATGAAAAAAGTTTTGGCATTTGACTTTGGCGCATCATCAGGTCGCGCTATTTTAGGTACGTTTGATAACGGCAAAATTGAGCTTGAAGAGCTTCACCGCTTCTCAAATGACCCCGTTGAAGTTAACGGACATTTTTACTGGGATATTTTAAGACTTTTCTTTGAAATCAAGCAGGGTATTTTAAAGTGTTCCGCAGCAGGTCACAAGGATATTTCCGCAATCGGTATTGATACCTGGGGCGTTGACTTTGCCTTAATTGATAAAGATGGCGAAATTTTGGCAAACCCCTACCATTACCGTGATGCAAAGGTTGAAAATATGGAAGCAACTTTTGAAGAACTTGGCAAGGAAGATATTTATAAAAAGACAGGTCTTCAGTTCCTTGCATTCAATACACTTTATCAGCTTCGCAATCTTAAGAAGAATAAGCCTGATATGCTTGATAAAGCAGAACACCTTCTTTTAATTCCTGATTTATTCAACTATCTTTTAACGGGAAAAATGGCTGCTGAATATTCCAACGTTTCAACAACACAGATTCTTAACCCCGTTAAAGGTGAGTGGGAATTCTCATTAACCGATAAATTGGGCATTGACAGAAAGATTTTTAAGGATATTGTTGATTCAGGTACAATTTTAGGCACCTTAAAGCCTGAACTTGCAAAGGAATTACAGATGCCTGAAGTTCCTGTTATATGCGTTGCTTCACACGATACAGGTTCAGCCGTTGCATCAGTTCCCTTTGAAGACCCCAAATCAAGCCTTTATATTTCCTGCGGTACTTGGTCACTTATGGGTACGGAACTTGAAAAACCCGTAATTAGCGATGCCGCTATGGAATTTAACTTCACCAACGAAGGCGGTGTAAACCGCACAACACGTTTCTTATCAAACATTATGGGTTTATGGCTTATTCAGGAAAGCCGCAGACAGTGGAAGCGTGAAAATCTTGATTATTCCTTCAACGATATGGAAAATGCCGCAAAGGCATCAGAACCCTTTAAGTCCTTTATCAATCCTGATTTTGACGGCTTTACACCTCCCGGAGATATGCCTTCAAGAATTAAGGAATTCAATAAAAACGCAGGTCTTAAGGTTCCTGAAACAATGGGCGAAGTTGTACTTTGCATCTATCAGAGCCTTGCGCTTAAATACCGTTTCGTAACAGAGTCAATGGAAAAACTGCTGGGCACCAAAATTGATACCATTCATATGGTAGGTGGCGGTATTAAGGACCAGTTCCTTTGCCAGATGACCGCTGATGCAACAGGCAGAAAGGTTGTTGCAGGCCCTGTTGAAGCAACCGCAATGGGTAACATTGCCGTTCAGCTTATGGCTTTGGGTGAAATTAAGGACCTTGAAGGCATCCGTACAGTTATTAAAGCATTAACTGATACTGCAGTTTATACACCATCAGGTGATGCAGGCTGGGATACAGCATACGAAACTTTCAAAAAAGCTTGCTTAGGTAAGTAAAAAAATGAGGATAAAAATCATGAAAAAAATTCTTGCACTTGTTATATGCGTATTTCTTGCTTTCAGTTTTGCTGCGTGCGATTTGTTGAATTCTGCACCTGAAGATTCAAATATCGGTAATATTGAAATCGGAAACGGTGATTTTTCAAATGCCACGTCCGAAGATTCCGAAATTAAAAAGGCTGAAATCGAAAACGGCAAAGCTGTTGAGTTTGGCGGAATAAGCATTGTTCTTCCTGCTGATTATCAGGAAACTGAAATTCAGGGTATTAAAACATATTACACCGATAAATATCCCCAGATAGGTGATAATATTAATTTTGTTGAAACCAATGAAAAAATAACATTGGCTGATTGCTCAAAAGCATTGTTTGAATATAGTTATGAACAGGCTTTCAGTTCAATGGGCGCGCAGTTTGAAATAACAAACTATGAACAAATTAAAATTGATGGTAGTGATAGTGTTAAAGTTGAAACTAACGTTAATTTGAATGGTACTTCAATGAAGCAGATCCAGTATACTATATTACTTAAAAACAGTTACGTAACGATAACCTTTACAGATGTTTCAGGTGAATATACCAAAGAATTTAATGATATCGCAACAACCATTGAAGTTAAGTAAAACTAAAAACCGCCTTTTTTTGATATGCACCCCAAAAGTTAGACACTTTGGAGGTGCATATTTTTATGCGTAAAAAAGGCGGCAAAAATAAAGTTTATAGTGCAGAATTCAAAATAGGTGTTATAATGGATATGCGAGAACATCATTTGGGTTTGCGTGAA
>JAZROC010000360.1:0-3338 GCA_045648525.1 Clostridia bacterium | reverse complement strand
TAGGAGATTTTTATGAAATGGGAAGACCTTACCTCGGTTGAGTTTGACGAGGCTATTGAAAAATCAAAAGGCACTTGTCTTTTGCCGTTAGGCTGCCTTGAAAGACACGGTGAACACCTTGTTACAGGTTGCGACAGTTATGCAGTAAACCACATTGTAAACCTTGCCGCAGAAAAAGAGTATGCAGTAGTATTCCCCGCAGGCTTCTGGCTTGGCGAGGTTATACCAAACCACTCAAACGACAGAGATATGCTTAAAAACAAGCACTTAAGGGGCTATATTTCCATTAATCCCCACACGCTTTTGACTATACTTGAGGAGCTTTGCGAAGAAATTTACCGTAACGGCTTTGATAAAATTCTTATCGTATCAGGTCACGGCGGAAACAGCGCACTACTTAACCTTTTCGTTCGCAGTATGCTTTACAAAAAGCGCGATTTTGCAGTTGCCTGGACTTTTATTGATTCAGGCTACACGGAAGAACAGTATTATGAAACTATTTTAAATGACAGAAAACGTTTTGACTACGTAACCGACGAAGACCTTTTGGTTTTAAAAAGGTTTGCAGAAACAGGTTTTGGCGGAGGTCACGCTGATTTCAGAGAAGTTGCGTCATTATCTGCAATTGACGAAAAGTACGTCCGTGCTGAAAAGCTTTCTACAGACGGTCTTTCCATTCAACGTTTCGACCACATAACGCAAAACGGCATCAATTTCGGTGGCGCGTGGATGGGCAATTTCCCCGATGCGTACAGCGGTTTTGCATCTTCAGGTTGCACAAAAACCATTGGAAAAGCATTTTGCGAAATTCATTCAGAAGTTCTGA
Organism: Clostridia bacterium; assembly: GCA_045648525.1. Taxonomy (GTDB): domain Bacteria; phylum Bacillota; class Clostridia; order Christensenellales; family QALW01; genus UMGS1322. The sequence continues at coordinate 2,512 of JAZROC010000360.1, read as the reverse complement.
AAAATAAAATCAAGGTATTTAAAGACGATACCGAATGTTTAAAAATCGCTCGTCGTGAGGACTAATTAATGATTAGCGCATATCTGATACATTTAGGAGTTAACTTCTGGCGCGAAAAAGATGGTGACGGTGGAAAATTAGGCTTTTATGCCGACGAAATGATAACTGAAGATGCCCTTTGGCGCGAAGTTACTGATTTTATTGCAAGGCAAGGGATAAACACCCTCGTAATTGATATTGGCGAGGGATTGCAGTATGAAAGTCATCCCGAGCTTGCAACAAAAGGCGCGTGGAGTAAGGAAAAGTTAAAAACTGAACTTGACCGCCTTAAGAAAATCGGCTTAAACCCCATACCGAAGCTTAATTTTGCAACCACCCACGATGCGTGGCTTCAGGAATATTCCCGAATGGTTTCAACACCCACTTACTATAAAGTGGTTGATGACCTTATAACAGAGGTTTCTGAACTTTTCGACACTCCGGATTATTTCCATATTGGTATGGATGAAGAATTTCCCCACGTCATAGATTATCAAAAAGCATACGGCATAACCCATATGCGTCAGGGTGAATTATACTGGCACGATATGGATTTTTATCTTGACTGTTGCAACAAAAACAAGACTCGCGGTTGGACGTGGTGCGATATGGGTTGGTTTATGCGCGACGGTGTAAAAAACAGACTTTCAAGGGAATATATCGTTTCCAATGCAATGTACGAAAGGCTCTTGAATTTTGACACCTTTTTCCAGCATCCAGGTCTTGACACTTACTATTTTCTATCCGACCTTGGCTTTGAACAAATTCCCACCTGCACAACGTATATGAATTCAATTAATCAGGAGGATTGCGTTTCCTTATTAAAGGATTTAAAAGGCGTTAAAGGCTTTATTACTGCGCCGTGGTTCAGGACAAGGGAAATTGATAAACTAAAACTTTTAGCGGAAGCAAAGTGCTTCGGTCATACAATAAAGGAGTTAAAACAATGAAGTGGACCTATTTAATTCATCTTGGTGTAAATATGTGGAAGGGACCTCTTGGTGATCCCGGACCATTAGGCTTCTATGCCGAAGAAATGATAACCGAGCATAAAGCCTGGCGCGAGATTATTGACTTTTTAGCATTAAACGGCATTAACACGTTGATAATTGACGTTGCCGAAGCCTTACAGTACGAATCTCACCCTGAACTTGCAACCAAAGGTGCCTGGAGTAAGGATTTTTTAAAGAAAGAACTTGATTATATCCGTTCACTTGGCATAACCCCCATACCCAAATTAAACTTTTCAACCTGTCACGATTCGTGGTTGAAGGAGTATTCTTCAATGATTTCAACACCAACTTATTATCAGGTTGTTGATGATTTAATCAAGGAGGTTGGCGAGGTTTTCGACACACCTGAATATTTCCATATCGGTATGGACGAGGAAGCCTACAACCCCTATCTGCCCTTCTGGTACATTGATATGCAAGAAAAGCAAGGGCAGACTATTGTCCGCCCCAACACTCTTTTCTGGGAGGATTTAAAATACATTGCATCATCAGTTGAAAAACACGGTATGAACGTTTGGACCTGGGGCTGTATGATATGGGTATTCCCCGAAGAAACGTTAAAGCATCTTTCAAAGGATTGGCTTATTTCCAATGCCTGCTACCGCCAATTACTTAACCCCGAAACGTTAACCGACTACAACCGCGCGGCAATAAAAGGCTACTATCTTTTTGCCGAAAACGGTTTCAGGCAGGTGCCCACCTGTATGCACGTGCCCTCTGTTAACCTTGAAGATACTATGTTTATTTTAAAAGATCAGCCTAATATTGAAGGCTATATGATGGCACCGTGGTTTAGAACAAGAGAAATTGATGTTATGACTCACAAAGCAGCCGCAAAATTAACAGGCTGTGCAATAAAGAAATTTAATTCAGGAGGATTTTAAATGATCTGGTCTTATTTAATTCATTTAGGTGTACATTTCTGGAAAAAGCCTTACGGTGATAACATCAGCGCACAGTATTTTTCTGAACTTCCCACCGAAGATAAAGCGTGGCGCGAGGTTGTTGATTACCTTGCCACACAAGGTATTAACACCCTTATTATTGATTTAGGCGAGGGCGTTCAGTACGAAAGCCACCCCGAACTTGCAATAAAGGGCGCGTGGAGTAAGGAAAAATTAAAGAAAGAGCTTGACCGCATTCGCGCTTTAGGTATGACGCCTATTCCAAAATTGAATTTTGCAACAATCCACAACTGCTGGTTGGGTGAATACGGTTTAATGACCTCAACCCCCATTTACTACAAAGTAGTTAAGGAATTAATTGATGAAGTTATTGAACTTTTTGACAATCCCCCATACCTTCATTTAGGTCTTGACGAGGAAGTTCACGACCCCCACCTTTCCTTTAACGTTTTGCAGATGCAAAAGCCTTACGGTATTTCCATCTGCCGCGCTAACAAACTTTTCTGGGAAGACGTAAATTATATGGCAAAATGCTGTCTTGATAAAGGTGTTCGT
>JAZROC010000359.1:0-2004 GCA_045648525.1 Clostridia bacterium | reverse complement strand
CTCAATGGCGTGGGGTTCGTGAACAAGGTTCAATGGAACGGGCATTTTTATTTCCGATAACACGTTAAAAGATGTGCCGTCAAAAATGCAGGCATAAATTGAGGCTTTGTTTAAAAAGCCTGAATGGAACTCCTTGCCAGCCCACAAAAGTTTGCCGTTTTTAAGTTCGATGGGTCCGTGGGGTGCGGAAACGGGAGATTTTATAACCTCGCCTGTGTTGAGGTTTTTAATGTATGCGCCACCCTCAAGCAGATTTTTGTCAAGAGTTTCCCAAAGACGAAGGGCACCGTCGGCTAAAGGACGATATTCAGGGGCAACGGTGCGGATGATTTCAGAATAAAAATCAGTATAAAACCTTGCGGGATGGCAGAAAAAAGTCAGATATTTTGTGCCGTCACTTTTTTGGAGAATACCTGCATCGCGGTCGTCAAGATAACTGTCATTAACAATTTCCGGCATTGACCAGGTCTTGCCATCATCGGTGCTTTTAACTAAAAGAGTTTTGCCAAAAGGGCACACGTGACCGATTCTGTTACCTGAAAAAGCAACGTAAAGCGTATTTTCGTCCCTTGCGATTGTTGGCCAGCCACAGTAAGAAAAAATTCCGCTTCCTCGGTAGATAATTTGTTCTTCCATAAAAAACTCCTTAAAATGTTTTTTTTATTATACACCAACTAAATCTGAAATTCAAGAAATATTGTATTGATTTACGGCAAGGAAAGTGATAAAATATAATAAATCATTTTTAGGAGATGTTTTACTATGGATAAAATTAAAATTCCTGTAGCATTGCAAATTGTTATGGACGATATGGGTTGGCACAAGGGCGAAAACGGTCTTAAAGACGGCAGACCTGCACGCACCGGCATTAATCGCGACCATGAGGTTGAAGATTATCTCGTTTTAAACGAAATCGGCAAAAAGTTAGGTATGCACCTTTTGTGCGGTTTCACCATTGGCGAATGGGATAAGGATAACGTTCTTCGCGGTATGAAGCACGCAACGTGGGACGAGGAAAATTGGGACAGAGCAAGTGAGATCGACTACGAAAAAACTCAAAAATTCTTTGAAGCAATAGAAAACAGCGAATTTATTGATATCGCTTTTCACGGCACAATGCACGGCTATTGGGAGAATGGCGATAATTTCGGAAATCCAAGGGAGTTTTATTCCTTTGATTTGCCTGAAGGCGCAACTGAAAGACGCGTTGATTATCCCGTTGTGCCCGTTTCTGCTGAATACGTTGACGAGCATCTTGACGCGTGGTTTAAAATTTATAATTCTTGGGGATTTACCAAAGCCGTTGAAAGCATAATTTCACCTGCAAGTCTTTATAAAGACAAGTGGGTTGTTGATTCCTATGCTGAAAAGGCAAAGAAATACGGCATCAAATATTGGAAAAACTTGTGGGCGGAGCACGACTGCTTAACAAGTGAATTTTCAGGGTTAATCTTCCTTAATACTTACGACGATATGGTTGATTGGTGCAAGTTTGACGTCGATCCTTTAACTGATGCCCGCGTGCCCGAATTTAACGAGCCCAATAAACCCGAAGTTTATGCAATTATGGGTTGCCATTGGGCAAACTTTGTGTGCAGTAATCCCAAAGATAACTTTAAAAACGTTGATAAGTGGGTTGAATTCTTCAAAAAACAGGAAAAGATTTTCGGCAGAATGTTATCTAAAAATATTGCATTCGCTTGTCATCAGGCGCAGTATCACGCTTACACCAAAATGACTTTTGAAGATAATGTTTTGACTCTTGACGTTTCTGACGTTGAACGTGATACAATTTCAAAGGGAAATGAGTTTTATATAAGCATTAAAAATGAACTTAAGCCCATAGGAATTGACGGAGGAAGTTTTGAACTTTACGATACCCAAGAGGATTTCAGAACATATAAAATCGGTGTAATTGATAACGTTATCAAGATAAATTTTGCATAGTTTTTGCGGGCGGATAATATCCGCCCCTAATTGTTTAGGATATTGGAACACCTCATC
>JAZROC010000358.1:0-4225 GCA_045648525.1 Clostridia bacterium | reverse complement strand
TGTTACTGCAAGAACGTATTCACTTCTTACTTCCTGAATTCTGTCAAAAAGCTCTTTATTCTTTGTGCCGTCCCACACCGCCTGAACGATGCCGCTTCTGTCACGAAGCCACATAAACACAAGACCGCCCAAATCACGTCTGCGCTGAACCCAGCCCATAACCGTCTGTGTCGTGCCAATATGTGCGCTTGTTAATTCACCGCACATTGTTGTTCTTTTTAAACCGTTTAAAACTTCTGCCATATTATTAACCTCTTAAAACATTTATAATTTCTTCAGGGGCAAGCTCCTTTTGCTCGCCTGTTGACATATCTTTTAAAACGTACTTGCCTGTTTCCATTTCATTGGAACCGATAACAACAGTATAGTTAACGTCAAGCTTGCCTGCATATTTGAACTGTGCCTTAAATGAACGCTTGTTATGGTCGCCCTCTGCGGCAATGCCGTTATTGCGTAATTCCTGCACAAGTTTAAATGCGGCAATGCGTTCTTCATCTGACGAGCCTGACACAACGTAAACCTTGAACAATTCAGGCTTTTGGGGGATAAGATTCTGTTCTTCAAGCAGGATGAGCAAACGCTCAATACCCATACCGAAGCCGATACCGCAGATATCCTTATCGCCAAGCTGACGGACTAAACCGTCGTATCTGCCACCACCGCAAACGGTTAAATCAGAGCCGTCAACAGTTGCGATAATTTCAAAAACTGTTTTTGTATAATAGTCAAGACCGCGCACAATGCGTGGGTTTACCTTAAAGGGAACGTCCATTTGAACCAAAATCTTTTTAAGCATTTCAAAATGGTCGCGACATTCATCACAGATATAATCAAGAATTACAGGTGCATTGTCAGCATCCCTGCCGCAATCAACGTCCTTACAGTCTAAAATGCGCATAGGGTTGCGCTCAAGCCTGCTCTTACAAGTTTCGCAAAGCTTTTTGTCGCTGAAATAATCCTTTAATGCCTGATTGTACTTTTCGCGGCAATGGGGACAACCGATATTGTTAATGTTAAGGCTTAAACCCTTTAAACCGCACTTTTTCAAAACTGAAAAGCCAAGCATAATAACTTCAGCATCTAAAGTTGCTTCGCTTCCGCCAAACACTTCAATACCGAACTGGTGATGCTCACGAAGTCTGCCGCTTTGAGGTTTTTCGTAACGGTAAACAGGCGTGAAATAAAACATTTTTAATGGAAGTGCATCGTTAAACATACCGTGTTCAATAAACGAACGTGCGGCACCTGCGGTGCCTTCGGGCTTTAACGTAATGCTTCTGTCACCTTTATCGTTAAAAGTGTACATTTCCTTCTGAACAACGTCAGTAGTGTCGCCAACGCCACGGAGAAAAAGTTCGGTATGCTCAAAACCAGGAGTGCGAACCTCTCTGTAGCCGTTTACGCGGGCAATTTCTTTCATTATTCCCTCAACATAGTGCCATTTGTATGCGTCAAAGGGGGTTACGTCTTTCGTTCCTTTTGGTGCTTGTGTAAGCATAAATACTCTCCTAAATATATAGTCTATATAAATTATATTTGTTTTTTGGTTTGTGTCAATTATTTTGACGTAAATAACTGAATTTTACGGCAATTTGCTTCTTCAATTCGGTCAATATATTCATAAATGCTCTTAAAATTAAAGGCGCGCTCAATTCTTTCACCGAAAATACGCTTTGAAACTGCACCGCAACCTAACGCGATTATATCGGTTGTTTCTTCCATAATATCGATATTATAAACGCCCGTATGACCGTTTTTTGTGTAACCGATATTTTCAAAATTGCCCGTCATATATTTCTGACGGTAAAGATAATAAGGCTCGTAAGAATTTTCAATTAAGATTTTCTGTGCGCCCTCAACCATCTTTTGCACGTCCTCAACTTTTGCAGTTGCGGAATTTTCCTCAAACATTTTTGAACCGCGTTTTAATGCAAGCGTATGTACCGTGATATTTTCAGCATTAAGCTGAAGCACTTTTTCCAAAGTGTAGAAAAACATTTCAGGCGTTTCATCGGGCAAGCCTGCAATTAAATCGGCATTTATTGTTTTAAACCCAATTTTACGTGCAAGTGCAAAACATTCTTCAATTTCTTCAGGTGAGTGACTTCTGCCTATCTTTTTTAAAGTTTCGGCATTCATACTCTGCGGGTTAATGCTTATTCTTGTAACCCCCGCTTCCTTCATTGCCATAAACTTCTTTTCAGTTATGGTATCAGGTCTGCCTGCTTCAACGGTAAATTCCATATATGGTTTAAAATGCACAGTTGCGCATTTGAGCATTTTATCGAATAATTCTTCGGTCAATGCCGTTGGTGTGCCACCGCCAATATAAAGACAGCGCACTTTTTTGTTCAGACTTTTTAAAAGCTTTGAAGTATCTTCTATCTCCTTAATCAACGCGTCAACATAGGGAATCATAAGTTTTTCGCCCTTTGTTGAGTCAGTTGAAGAAAATGAGCAATAGGTACAACGGGTTTTACAGAACGGAATACCTATATAAATATCAAGCTCGTCACTTTCAGGAACGAAAAATTCTTCCTGATTTTTAATTATTCTTTCTAAAAGCCTGCCCTTTTCAATGGGAAGGTCGTATTTTTTATTTAAAAATTCAATATCTCCTGAATTATCACGAAGAAGTTTCGTTGGGCGGATACCTGTCAAAGACCCCCAAGGCAGATTTCTGCCCGTTGCTTTTTTTAAGGCATCGTACATCGCAAGTTTTGCCGAATGTTTTTTTACGCGCTTTATGGCAATTTCATCACCTGCAACGTGTTCTGAATATTCACCCAAAAAGCCGTTAAACGATGCTTTTGCTATAATTTTATCTGATTCAGTTGTTTCGAAAAGCGTAACGTCGCCATCGTCGGCAAGTTCTATAACGTCAACTTCAATAAAAGCGCGGATGCTTTCGGAAATATCGTTATAAAATTCAGGAACGTTTGTTGTAAGCTTCATATTACCTCACAAAAGGGTTAAACATTTTTTCTTCGCCTATGGTTGTTTCTTCACCGTGCCCTGCATAAACTGTGGTATTTTCAGGCAAGGTATAAAGTTTTTCCCTTATATTTTTCGCTATTACCTCAAAATCGCCACCGGGAAAATCAGTTCTGCCGATACTTTGATAAAAAAGAGTATCGCCTGAAAAAAGAACGTCATCTACTAAAAAGCACGCACTTCCCGTTGTGTGACCGGGAGTTAATATTACCTTGAAAGATATACCGCAAATATTAAGAACGTCACCGTCGCAAAAGGTAAAATCAGCCTTTATTTCATTAAACGGATACCCAAAGGGCGCCGCAAGACAAGAGTAACTGTCTGAAAGCATATACTCCTCTTCCTTTGAAATATACACCTTTGCCCCATTTTCTTGTAGCTGTTTTACTGCGCCCGTATGGTCAAAATGACCGTGTGTTAATAAAACCGCCTTAATATTTTTGCCGTTTGCGGCTTTAATAATTTTTTCGTATTCATCGCCTGCATCAATTACAACTGCATCAGAGCCATTTGAAATAATATAACAATTAACCTGCAGGTCGCCAACGCTTATTTTAGTTATTTCCACTTAAAAACTCCTGTCACTTTCAAGAAGAATTGTAACGGGGCCGTCATTTAAAAGTTGAACCTTCATATCAGCACCGAAAACTCCTTTTTTAACCTTTACGCCCGCCTCTTCCATTTTTTTGCAGGTAAGCTCGTACAAAGGCTCGGAAATTTCGCCCTTTGCCGCACGAATGAAAGAGGGTCTTCTGCCCTTTCTTGCATCACCGTACAAAGTAAACTGGGAAACTGCAAGCACTTCACCGCCTACTTCAAGCAACGAAAGATTCATTTTGCCTTCGCTATCCTCAAAAATTCTTGCATTAACTGTTTTTTCGGCAATATAAGAAGCATCGGCTTCCGTATCGGTATCCGTTACACCTATTAAAATAAGTATTCCGTTGTCAATGGACGAAACCATATTTCCGTCAATGGTAACAGATGCGTTTTTTACACGTTGTAATACCCCGCGCATAAAATTCTCCTAATTATTCAAGCGGTACACTTCATATATACCTTGTATTTTTTTGATATCGCGCATAATTGCATCAAGCTGTTGGGCGGAAGAAATTCTTATGCCCACAGTTATGGTACCTGTTCCCTCTTTTGTTGAAATGTTAAGGGACGCAATATCTGATTTATTTGTGTAAATGCAGTTTGAAAGTTCAAGTATAAGACCTGAACGGTC
>JAZROC010000357.1:0-5467 GCA_045648525.1 Clostridia bacterium | reverse complement strand
ACTTCCTTACTATACACTTTCACCTACATATTCAGTATGCCGTGAGCACGGTTATATTTCAGGTGAGCAGTACGCTTGTCCTCACTGCGGTGAAGAAACTGAAGTTTACAGCCGTATAACAGGTTACTATCGTCCCGTTAAAAACTGGAACGACGGTAAGAGTCAGGAATACAAGGAAAGAAAGACTTACAACATTGCAACCTCGGTGCTTACACATGAAGGTCCTAAAGCTGAAGAAGCTTGTGATTGCTGTGAAGAAAATTCAGCCGCACTTGCTGATGGCGTATATCTCTTTGCTTCAGCAACCTGCCCCAACTGCAAGATTGCAGAAACTCTTTTAACAAAGGCTAATATTGCTTATACAAAGGTTTATGCACACGAAAACGTTGAGCTTACACAGGCTCTTAACATTAAGCAGGCACCTACTTTGGTTGTTGTTGAAAACGGCGAAGCTACCAAGTACACAATGGTAGCAGAGATTAAGCAGTATATCAATAAATAAGTCGGACAAACATAAAAGCCTACAAAGAAATTTGCAGGCTTTTATTTACTGATAAGTGAGGTAAAAATTATGTATGATATTATAATTGTAGGCGCAGGCCCTGCAGGTCTTACTGCCGCAATATACGCTCGTCGAGCAAATAAAACGGTTCTTATTTTAGATAAAGGCGCATTCGGTGGACAGATAGCCTTTTCGCCAAAAGTAGAAAATTATCCAGGTTTTGAAACTGTAACAGGTGCCGAGCTTGCCGATAAAATGGTTGAGCAGGCGTTAAGTCAGGGCGCAGACGTTGAGGTTGAAAACGTTGTTTCCGTTAAATGCGAAAACGGCATTAAAACGGTTATTACCGAGGACGGTAACGAATTTTCAGGCAAAGCCCTGATTATTGCCGTTGGTGCAAAGCACCGCCACTTAAACGTTCCTAACGAAGAAAAGTTTTTGGGCGAAGGCATTTCTTTCTGCGCAGTTTGTGATGGTGCGTTCTATAACGATATGTCCGTTGCTTTAATCGGGGGCGGAAATTCCGCATTGCAGGAAGCAATTCTTCTTTCCGAAACCTGCAAAAAAGTTACAATCGTTCAGAATCTTCCTTACTTAACAGGCGAAAAGAAGCTTCAGGAAATCATCGAAAAACGCGATAATATTGAAGTTATTTTAGGCGCAACAGTTGATTCCGTTAAAGATACTGAAAAATTTTCAGGCATTATTTTAAATAAGGATAATGAAAAAATCGACCTTACCGTTGACGGTATGTTTGTTGCTATCGGTCTTGAGCCTGACAATACTCCCTTTAAAGAACTTATTGATATAAATGAATGGGGATATGCCGATTCTGATGAAACCTGCTCAACCAAAACTGACGGTGTTTTCGTTGCAGGCGATTGCAGAAGCAAGACGTTAAGGCAGATTACCACCGCAACTGCGGATGGTGCTTATAGTGCTGTGCAGGCATGCCGTTATATTGACAGAGCGTGATAAAATCTTGAAACTGCGGGTTGTGAACGGCATAATCGTTCAGTCATTTACCGTTTTGTAAACTCCTTCACGATTAACCGCCCACGCCCCTGATTTTCAAGCTTTATCCCACTCTGCAGTTTGCGGTAATTCAGCGCACAATAAATCTTTGCATTACTGTGTTATGGTAACCGTGAACGCTAAGGGTTAATAATATTAAATAAATAATGCTCCCTTTTATTAGGGAGCAATTTTTTTTAGCATCCACACGTATTGCAGTTATTGCATCCGCAATTATCAATGCAGTTATTGGAATTGCACAACAATAATACAAGAAGTATAATAAACCACAAATCGTTATTATTGCAAGCACTGTTATTCATAATAAGCAAAAGTACAATAATAAATAACCAGTTATCATTGGTGGAAAAAAGATTATTACACATAAAAAAACTCCTTTGATTTTTTATTTCAATAAAATATATGTAAAAATTTTTGGAAGTAACACTTTTTTTAAAGAAATCATATTATAAATTGTAAGCAAGGCTTACGATAAATTCTTTTATAAAGGAGTATATAATATGGGTAAATTCTTTTCTTCAAATGACTGTGGCTGCAATGATTGTACATGGATTATCATTTTACTGATTATCCTTTTCTGCTGCGGTGGCAACAGCTGCGGTAACAGCTGTGGTGGCGGCTTCGGTGGAGACAATTGCTGCTGGATTATCATTCTCATTCTTATTATCTGCTGCTGTGGCTGTGGCGGCAATAATGGCGGTGGCGGTTGCAACGATAATTGCGGTTGTTAATGGCATAGCGCAATAAAACTTTGCAATACTGTGTTGCGAAAAGGATAAAAGCTTAATCACTTACCGCTTATGTAGGCTCTGCTTTTATCCTTCCGCGTCTTCTGTTGAAGGCGTAAAAAATAATCAATCAAAATCGAACTGTTCTGAATTTTCTTTCTTTAATTTATTAAGAAGACGCACGTAATGTCGTCTTTTGGCTTCAAGGTTATATATTGCAAAATCAACTTCTTCCTTCTCAAATGCATTATTGAATATGTTTATTGCCTGTTGCCAGTCTTTGTAAGCGCGTTCAATTTCATTTTCCATAAAAAATCCCTCCTGCACACATACTATGCGGGAGGGATTTTCATTATGTTATCAGGTGTTCTTTTTATAAACTCTGCGGTTGTCAAGCACGTACTGTTTGTCGGAAAAACCGCCTTCTTCAACTTCTGCCAAAGCTTTTCTGAAATCGTACATTCTCGCGTCAATGGTATCAAGATAATGTAAAATTTCGGCTTCGGGGAACATAGGACGCTTTGGCGAGCCGTATTCAGGCTCATAGTGGTGTGAAATAAGCATATGCTGTAAAAGAACGATAGTTTCCTCTGCGGCACAAACGGCTTTTCCCGCTTCCTGAACAAGTAACGGACCTTGAATAATATGACCAAGTAAATGACCTTTCATAGTATAGTCGGTTACAAGACCTAAATCAGAAGCCGCCATTTCTTCAGTTTTTTCAACGTCATGAACGATAACGCCTGCAAAAAGCCAGTCAGTGTCAAGCTCGGTATAAACCTTTGCAATAGCATCGGCAGAAGCGAGCATGGTAGTTATGTGATATAAAAGTCCACCGCGCACGGAGTGATGAAAAACCTGTGCGGCAGGGTAGTACATAAGTTTTTCCCTGCGCTCTTTAATGATATACGTAACCATATCTCTTAAATCAGTTTTTCTTATGCGCTGAATATATGAAATGATGGTATTAAACATATCGTCAGGATTTTTAGGGGCAGAGGGCACAAAATCGTTAATAGAAACGGGGTCAGTTTCGTTGGCAAGGCGAATTTTTTCAATTCTTAACTGCAACGAATTATTCCATTCCACCACGTTTGCGCGGATTTTTACTAAAATGTGAGGCTTAAAATCTTTAACCTGATCTTCGTTAAAGTTCCAGATTTTACCGTTTATTTCACCATTTTCATCGGCAAGGGTAAGGTCAACGTAATTTTTACCTGTTGAACCTGTTTTAACTGAAAAATTTTTTATTAAAAAGAAACCCTCAAAACTGTCGCCTGCTTTAAGATCTGAAATTTTTTTCTGTTCCATAAAATCACCTTTAATATATTCTTTTGTATAATTGTATCACATTTTTCACAAAATATAAAGAGAAATTTTTAAGAGGTGAAATTATGAAAAAGAAAAAAATCAAGTCCGACGTTCTTGGCAGTTACACAGGTGTGCCCGAAATCGACGAAATTCCACAGCAGGATGCAGATGATTTGTAAATTTTCATTTTTAAAGCGACAATTCTTTTAACACCTTATATGTAAAATACATATGAGGTGTTTTTTATGAAAAAATATTTAAAAATTCCTTTTATTATGCTTTTGGGCTTTGTATTTGCCCATTGCACTTTTATGAAAGGAATGTACCCTTTAGGCATTAGTGTATTGTGTGCGGCTTGTCTTTCAAAGAATTTTTATTTTCTCTTTATGGGCTCTGTTTTTGGGGCATTGACTATAGGCAGTGGCTTTGAAATTCTGTTAAATGCTTTGCCCTATGCGATAGCTCTGCCATTTTTTATGGTTCTGCGCAATCGTAGGGAAGATGGATTGCTTTATAAGATTTTAATAGCGGCTTCCTCCTTTTTTCTGCCTGCATTTTTATTAAAAATACAGTTGTTTTTGAAAATTTCACTTGTGTTTTCAGGTGTGTTTTCCGCTTGCTTGATACCTCTTGTAAAAAGGCTCTACATATTTTATTGTCAGATAAACACGCGCTTTTCTCTTGAACAGCCTGACGTTGTTTCCCTTTGCGTTATTGGCGGAATAATGGTGTCGTCATTGCCGGATTTTAACTTTTACGGCTTTAATTTATCGGTTTTTGCATTATTACTTTCTGCGTCCATTGCCATTACGGCATTTTCAATGCGGGGAAGCATCTGGTCAACGGTGTGCGGCATAATATACATTTTAAAAGGCGGAGATCTTACCATTGCACTATGCTTAATAACAGGCGGTATGCTTGCGGGAATTTTTTCATCAAAAAAAGGCGGCATAATATTGGGCTTCGTTTTAGGTGACATTATTATCAGTTTGTTCACTTTAAATACTTTGGTTCTGTCGTTGAACGCAGTGAATATTGCCTTATCCTGTGCTTATACCGTTTTTTTAAAGGATAGCTTCATTGAACGCATACATCGTTTTGCGGGAATCGAATCGGGAGTAAATGATTTGGAAATGGCATATATCGAAGGTCTGAAGGACAAGCAAAAAACGGTTATTGAAAATTCTGCCCGAATGTATCTTCAACTTTCAAAGGCATTTAAGGAAGCAAGCATAGACGATGAATTTAAAAATAACGTATTCCTTGAAGCCAAAAAGGTCTGCGAAAACTGCAAAAAGCAGGAGTATTGCCTTAAAAATCGTCAAAGCGATACGTTAATTGAACTGAAAGAAACGGTAAAAAAATTTGAGCACAGTGAAACGGTTACGTCGTTGCCGCTTACTCTTACCGCCCGATGTATTCAGCCTATTTCGCTTATCTGCGCAATGAATGATGCCTATAAAAAATACAGAACATATAAAGAAGAAAATCCAACAAGTGAAGAAGAACTTGCCGCACAATTAAAAAGTCTTTCGGATATGTTGTTTTCTTTGGCAGATGAGGTATCATATCTTCCGCAATTTGATAAAGAGAAAGAAAATCAGGTGCGTGACGTGCTTCAGGCAAGAATGGGCAACGTAAAACGAGTTTCCTGCCGTAAAAAAGGCGAAAGCCACGTGTTGAATCTTTCCGTAAAAGAAAACAACAAAAATACAAGAGAAAAAATTATAAAATCGTTGGAGGAAGGATATTTGGGAAGATATCGGTGCTTGAAAGGCGCAACCGATATTCAGGGCGGATTTTCAGGAAGTTTTGCACCGCTTCCGCGTTTTGACGTTGATGCAGTTATTTTAAAAGTCGGATCGTAGCCATGTCGTTCTGTGAGCCAAGG
>JAZROC010000356.1:0-1440 GCA_045648525.1 Clostridia bacterium | reverse complement strand
GAGCCTAAACGAACACGCTCAATACCGTCTATTTGGCAAATTTTTTCAACAACGTCACCAAGGTCTGTTTCAAAATTCCACTCCTTGCCGTATGAAGAAAGATGTATGCCGTTTATAACGATTTCTTTAAACCCTTTTTTTGAAAGAGCTTCACACTCGCTAATTATGCTTTCAAGTTTTCTTGAACGTTCCCTGCCCCTGTCGTAAGGAATAATGCAATAAGAACAAAAATTGTTGCAACCGTCCTGAATTTTTATAAATGCGCGGGTTTTTTCACTTGTACTGTCAGGCATATCCTGATAAACGGAATATTGGGACATATCCTCAACAAAGATATCGTCAAGCTTTTCTTTTATTAATTCAGGCAACAAGTGCTTTTTTGAATTGCCCGCAACTATCGAAACACCTTTTATCTTTTTAAAAACTTCAGGAGTCTTTTGTGCGGCGCAACCTGTAACGCAGATAACGGCTTTTTCGTTTACGCTTAATGCCCTGCGCACAACCTGACGTGATTTTCTTTCACCCTCTGCCGTTACGCAACAAGTGTTTATAATATAAACGTCAGCCACTTCGTCAAAATCAACTATCTGATATTGAAGTGCGCGCATTTCTTCCTTTAATGCTTCCGCTTCGCACTGATTAACTTTGCATCCTAACGATGCCACCGCACACTTAAACATTCATTTCACCCATAAGTGCAAGAGCAACGGCACCTGTTGCAATGGCGGCAGTTTCGGCGCGGAGTATTCTTTTGCCTAACGTTACGCTTTTAAAACCTTTTTCCTTTAAAAATTTATGCTCGTCCTCAGTTATTCCGCCTTCAGGACCGATAAAATAGCCAAAGGATTTTGTTTTTTTAACAACGTCGGTTATGCTTTGTGCCTTTTCTTCCTCATAGCAGACTATTTTTTCACTACATTCATCAAAGAACTTCTGTGCATCCTTTAATTTTACTGCAGTTAAGACTTCAGGAATACGGCTTCTGCCACATTGTTTGCAGGCTTCAAGTGCGATTTTCTGCCATCTTTCCTGCTTTTTTTCTTCTTTTTTTGAATCTTCAATTTTAACAACGGTGCGCTCTGTTATAACGGGAACTATTTTCGTTATGCCAAGTTCTGAAACCTTCTGTACCAAAAAATCCATTTTTTCATTTTTTATCACTGACTGAAACAAAATAATCTCGGCATCAGGCTCGTTTTCGTTACGCTTTATTTCATTTATGATTGCAGTGCATTGCTCACCTGTTGAAGTAAGAGTACAAAATCTATCCATACCGTCGCCTGTGGAAACGATAATTTCTTCGCCTTTTTCAAGACGGAGAACCTTTGAAATGTGCTTTGCTTCGTTTGAATCAAAATACACTACGTTATCCCTTATACTTTCACTTTCACAATAGAATCTGCGCATATAATTCCCCTATTATGTAATATTATATAGATT
>JAZROC010000355.1:0-7395 GCA_045648525.1 Clostridia bacterium | reverse complement strand
TCAGTACAAAATTCCATTTACCGTTATGAAACCACACGTTGTTCATCCCTTAAGCGATGCTTTTAAGAAAAATTTAGAAGATTTTGCCGCTATCTGCCGCGTTGTTAAAGGTATGAAGCGCATTAATTTAGGCTGTATCGGTGCAAGAACAACTGCATTTAAAACTGTTCGTTTTGACGAAGTAACACTTCAGCGTTACGGCATCAACGTTGAAAGCTTTGACCTTTCCGAACTTATCTTTAAAGTTAACAATACGGCTGATGATGACGAAAGAGTTATTGCAAAAATCAAAAGATTAAAAGAATATTCTAATTTTTCGCTTGTTCCCGACAAAAATATGTTGACATTAGCCAAAATTTCTGTTGTAATAGATGAGTATATTGATGAATACCATCTTGACGCGTTAACTTTGCGTTGCTGGAATGAAATGGAAACTATTCTTCGCGTTTGTCCATGCGTGCTTATTTCCGAACTTAATGACCGTGGTATCGTTTGCTCCTGCGAAATCGACCTTACAAGCGCAATTACGATGCGTGCAATGGCTCTTGCCTCTGAAAAGCCTACTGCTTGTCTTGACTGGAATAATAACTACGGTGATGATGAAAACAAGGTTATCCTTTTCCATTGCGGTCCCGTTGCACAGAGCTTAATGGATGGTATCGGAACAGTTACCGAGCATAAAATGTTTGCTAAAGGCGATCCCGGTAGCGGATGGGGCAGTAACGAAGGCAGAATTAAGGCGTTCCCGATGACCTATTCAAACGGCTTTACCGAGGACGGTAAATTAAAGGTTTATGCCGCTGAAGGTAAGTTTACGGGCGAGCCCATCGAAGAAAGCTTCTTCGGCTGTGGCGGTGTTGCCGAAATTCCTGATTTGCAGAATAAGTTAATCAAGCTTGCAAAGGGTGGCTTTAAGCATCATACAACCGTTGGTATCGGTCATATGGCAGATATTTTGAAAGAAGCATTTTCAACCTATTTAGGTTATGAAATAATTGATATTGAGGAGAAATAAAAATGTTAGCATCATTAACAGAAGTAATCAATGACGCAAAAAAAATGGGCGGTGCGGCGCTAAGCGTAAACACACCTAACTCGGAAAGCCTTTTTGCTGCACTTGATTCAGCAGAAGAATTAAACGTACCCATTATTATCGCCCATGCACAAATTCATGAAGATGCTGCACCGTTAGAAAAAATAGGACCTTTAATGATTGATGCCGCTAAACGTTCAAAAGTTAAAGTATGCGTTCATCTTGATCACGGTGAAGATGCCGAATACTGCAAAAAAGCCATTGAACTGGGTTTTAATTCAATTATGATTGACTTTTCAGAATTGAGCTATGAAGAAAACCTTAAAAACACGCGCGAAATGGTTGAATATGCACATGCACGCAATGTTATGGTTGAGGCTGAACTTGGCCAGATGCCTGCCCGTGAAGGCGGTGGCGAGGAAGTAGCAAACAAAGAGGGCCTTTACACTGATCCTGAAATGGTTCCTGATTTTGTTGAAAAAACTCAAGCCGATGCATTGGCTATTGCCTTTGGTACAGCCCATGGCGTTTATAGGCAAAAGCCTGTTTTAAATCTTGATATTATCAGAAAAGTTACTGAAAAAACCAACGTTCCGCTTGTAATGCACGGTGGAAGCGGATTATCTGACGAAGATTTCAGAAACGTTATAAAAGCAGGTATCGGCAAGATCAACTACTATTCATACATGGGCTTTGCAGGTTATCAGGCTGCAATAGATACCATTAATGCCAAGGATATGGATTACTATCATAATCTTACCATTAAAGCCGAAAAGGCTATGAAGGAAAACGTTATGAAGATTATGAAGGTTTTTTACAATAAATAAAAAGCACAAAAAATTCTTGAAACTGCGGGTTGCATGCGGTATAATCACTCAGTCATTTACCTCTATGTAAACTCCTTCGCGATTAACCTTTACGCCCCTGATTTTCAAACTTTTTTGCGCTTTTTGGTTCGTGATAACATTGCACGAGAAATCTTTGCAACTGTGCGATTATACACTTAATTGCACAACAGGCTGTAAGCAAATAATTACTAACTTTATAAAATAAAAGTATCCGCCCCGAATTTCTTCGGGCGGATAGTTTTTTATAATTTAATTTTTATTGAATAAATGACAAGAATATTTTTCTTAATTCTTCAAGTTTTATCTGTACTTCTTTTCCTGAATATCTTAACGGTATAAGAATAGAAAAAGCGAAAGAACTTCTTATAAATACAGAAACTTCAATTACATCCGTTGCCTTTGAAAGCGGTTTCGGTTCATTTTTCTCCTTTTTACGTGCATTTAAAAAGAAAACTGGTTGCACACCGTCAGAATTTCAGAAGAATATAGAAAGTGTATAAGGGGTAATGAGGAAAATTCTTACACCCTTTTTATATTACTTTTGCGAAACTTTTTTGGAATAATGCTTATTTACAAAAGGATTTTTCGATAGTATAATTTATTTATACTGAAAGGAATACTGAAAGGAGTGTTATTTTTTATGGCTTTTCCAAAACGATGTGTACATCTTGATTTTCATACCTCGCCACTTGTAAAGGTTGGTGAAAATTTTTCTAAGGAGAATTTCCAGGCGGCTTTAAAGGCAGGCAACCTTGAAAGCATAACAGTATTTGCAAAGTGCCACCACGGCTATTGCTATTATCCTACTGAAGTTGGTCAAATGCACCCCGGTCTTGATTTTGACTTATTGGGCGCACAGCTTGACGCTGCACACGAAATCGGTGTAAAAGCGCCAATATATATTACTGCAGGCTGGTCCCATAAAGATGCTGTTGAGCATCCTGAATGGCGCACTCAGTTAAACGGCAAATATGAAACAAGTTTTGATTTTTCAGCAGGTGAAGAATGTGTAAAACCCGAGGTTGCTTGGATAAATTTGTGCCTTAACGATGGTGGATATTGTCAGCACATTTACGAGCTTACCGAGGAAATCTGCAAACGTTATAAAAAAATTGACGGTCTTTTTTATGATATAGTTTTTATGGTGGGTAAATGCACTTGTTCTCATTGTGTTGAAGGAATGAAAAAACTTGGATTAGACCCCAAAAACGAGGCGGATCAGATAAAGTATTTTGAAGACCGTCACGGTGATTTTATGGATAAGTGTAATGCAATTCTTCATAAATATCATCCAAATGCAACGGTTTTCTATAATTCGGGAGGAGCAGACCATACACGTCCTTGGCGTTTAAAATATGAAAGTCATTATGAGTTAGAAGATTTGCCAACTTGTTGGGGCGGTTACGATAAAATGCCTCTTCGTGCAAAATTCTTTTCAAAAACGGGCAAAGATTATATCGGTATGACGGGCAAATTCCATCTTGGCTGGGGCGAGTTTGGCGGATATAAAACAAAGGAAGCCTTAAAATACGAGATTGCATCAATGTCCCTTTACGGTGCAGGTGCTTCCATTGGTGATCACGCTCATCCTGATGGTTTTATGGAAATGGCAACCTATGAAAATATCGGCTATGCATATAACTATCTTGAAAAAATTACGCCCTATGTTTATGGTGGTAAGTCCACCGCAAAAGTTGGTATCTATCTTGGCGCATTCCACGATGAAAACCAAGGCCTTTCAAATATTTTAAATGAAAATCAGATTGATTACGATATAATTTTAAATAATAATTTTGAAGATTTTAAAACGGTAATTTTTCCCTCTGAATGTACTCTTGATGCTGATGGTGAGAAGGCACTTAAAAAGTATCTTGAAAAAGGCGGTAAGCTTTTGTTTATGGGTAACAGCCTTGTAAAAGATAATGAATTTATCGTTGACTGCGGTGCAAAATATATCGGACACAGCAATTACGATTGTGATTATATTAAACTTGATACCCCCGAGGAAGATATTGCAGATGCCTTTATTCTCTGTAACGTAGTTTCGTATCACGCAGAAGTAACAGACGGCACTTCCTATGCAAAAGTTCTTGACCCGTATTTTTCAAGAACCTATGGTCATTTCTTCGGTCATAAAAATACACCGCAGAATAAAGACGGAAAGAAGTATGATGCCATAGTTAAAAAAGGCAATATCGTCTACGTTGCAAGTCCGTTATGCTCAAACTACGCAACAATAGGTGCGCTTATGCACAAACGAATCTTTATGTATGCGTTAAATCTTCTTCAACCTGAACTTGCCTTTGAAATTAACTTAGGCGCGCAAGGCAGAATAACAATGAGCAAAAAAGAAGATTCCTACGTGCTTAATATGACCTACGCTTCACCTGTAAAACGTGGCTGTGCTGAAATTATTGATGACATTATGCCAATTTATAATATTCCCGTTAAAGTGAATATTAAAGAAAAGGTAAAACGCGTATATTCACCTGTTGAAAATACCGATTATGCCTTTACTCAAAATGATGATTCTGTTGAATTTACCATTGACAAAATACATTGCCACAACGTCGTTGTTATTGAATATTAAATTATTAACAGTCTGTGTATAAAATATATACAGACTGTTTCTTTTTGCGACAAAATTTGTTTTGTTAATGTAAATGTATATTTGTTATATTGACTTTTGAATATTGATTTGATATCATCATATTGAGGAAGTGAAGTTATGAATAAAATTGTAAATTATGATAATTTAAGACAGTTTGCCTATTCCAATGATAAGCTTATAAAAGGCGAAATAAAGGGCATCGTACTTAACTTTTCAGGGTGTAGCGTTTACACAATGTACGATACTGATACGCACCTTGGCAAGTTTTATGCAAAGTATGGAGTGATATTTATAATTCCATACTATAATCCGTGGTCGTGGATGAATAAATACGCAGTTGAATTAACTGACGAAATTTTGGACGTTATTTTTGAAAAATACAATTTAACTAACGTGCCTATTGCATCAACGGGCGGAAGTATGGGCGGTCAGGGCGCAATAGTTTATATGGCGCGCGCCAAACGCACTCCTGAAATCTGCATAGCCAACTGTCCTAACTGTGATGCGGTGTACGGTTATTTAACAAAACATAATAATCCCCGCACGCTTTATAGTGCTTTTGCCTATGAAGAAGGCGATATTTTAGACATTTTACCAAAATATTCGCCAATACATATTATTGACGAATTACCTAAAAATGCCGAATATCACTTATTTCACGGTGATAATGATGAGGCAGTTAATTACACGGCAAACAGCAAGCGTATTTATGAAAAAATGAAGGAAAAGGGTTTTAATATAACCTTTACCCTTTGTAAAGGCAGGGACCACGCAAGAGTTTTAATTGATTCTGATGTTCCTGCAAAAAGGCACATACTAAATAAATTTAATATTAAATTTGATAAGTTGGATAGCCAATTTGATGCTAACCATACGGTATAAAAAATGAACGTAGTAATTGCGATAGATTCCTTTAAAGGAAGTATGTCAAGCCTTCAGGCAGGGGAAAAGATAAAGGAAGGTTTTTTAAAAGTCTATCCTGACGGCAACGCTGAAATCTGCCCCATGGCAGACGGCGGTGAAGGCACCGTTGAAGCCATAGTTTTATCAAATAAAGGTGAGTTTGTTTCTTGCGAGGTTTCTGACCCATTGATGCGCAAAACTCAGGCAAAATACGGTATTGTAGATAAAACTGCAATAATCGAAATGTCAGAGGCTTCAGGCATAACCCTTGTAAAAGATAATGAAAGAAATCCTTTAAATACCACAACCTTTGGCACAGGCGAAATGATAAAGGATGCCATAAATAAAGGTTGCCGCAATTTTGTAATCGGTATAGGCGGAAGCGCAACTAACGATGGTGGTACGGGTATGCTTTCGGCTTTAGGTTTTCAGTTTTTAGATGCTTTCGGCAAGGAAATATCAAAAGACGGCAAAGGCTTAAAGGATATTAAAACGATAAAAAATGATAATGCGCTAAAAGAGCTTAAGGAATGTACTTTTACCGTAGCCTGCGACGTTAAAAATCCACTTTGCGGTGAAAATGGTTGCTCAAAAATATACGGTCCACAAAAAGGCGCAACGGAAGAAATTATAAAAGATATGGACCTTTGGCTTAAAAATTATGCGCGATTAACAAAGGAAGTTAATCCTTGTGCCGACGAGTTTTATGAGGGCGCAGGTGCGGCAGGCGGTATGGGTTTTGCTTTTCTTTCGTATCTCAATGCTGAACTTAAATCGGGTATTGATATCGTTATAAAAGAAACTAAATTAGAAGAAAAAATAAAAAATGCAGATATAGTAATTACGGGCGAAGGCAGGCTTGACGGGCAGAGCATTATGGGTAAAACTCCCATAGGTGTTGCCAATATAGCCAAAAAGTATAATAAAAAAGTGCTTGCCTTTGCAGGCGGTGTTTTGGATGATGCAAAAATATTAAACCAACACGGTATTGACGCATTTTTCTCAATTCTTAAAAAGCCTTGTACTTTGGATGAGGCAATGAATAAGGAAAATGCAGAAAACAATATAAAAGATTTAACACAGCAAATTTTCAGAGTAATTAAAATGACGGAGGGAATTTATGTATAACGAAAAACTTTACGAACAGGTATTAAACAAAAAGCATCACGCGTTCAGAAAACCCTTTGATAAATCAAATGCATCTGATTTTACAAACAGGAATATTGCACCTGCAACAAGAATGACTATGCGTTTAAAAGATTTATTTACCCAGGAAACCCCCGTTATTTTGGATGGTCAGAATATCGTATTTATCCGCACGGTTACAGACGTACCCAGCATTTTTGAAGATGATGAGTGGGCAGAAATAAAAAACAATCATTTTATCCACGAGCTTGGCTATCTTTCAAACCTTTGTGCCGATTACGGTCCCACCATCGCAATGGGGCTTGATGCTCGTATTGAAGAAATAAATGCGCGCTGGATAAAAGCAAAGGAAGACGACGATAAGGAAGGTATGTTATTCCTTGAATCTGCTTTAAAGCAAATTGAAAACGTATATTTTATCGTTGAAAAATATAAGGAAGAAGCTAAAAAGCAGGGCAGGAAAGATATTGTTGAAGTGCTTAATAACGTGCCCCAAAACGGTGCAAAAACTTTCCGCGAAGCATTGCAGTTTTTCAGAATTTTGCATTATACCCTTTGGGCAGAGGGCGAATATCATAACACTATCGGTCGTTTTGACCAGTTTGCATATCCCTACCTTAAAAACGATATGGAAAACGGCTTAACAAGAGAAGATGCTGAAAAACTTTTAGAAGAATTCTTTATGTCATTTAACTGGGATAACGATAAATATATCGGTGTTCAGCTTGGCGATAACGGTCAGGCAATGATGCTTGGCGGCTGTGATAAGGACGGTAACGATGCTTATAATATTTTATCTGAAATGTGCCTCCGTGCAAGTTGTGAGCTTAAACTTATCGACCCGAAAATTAACC
>JAZROC010000354.1:0-9198 GCA_045648525.1 Clostridia bacterium | reverse complement strand
ATTTGGTTCCAACAAATCCGGAATTACCATTGTCGCCAATTACTTTTTCGATATTACCGTTGTCGGTAAAATATACTTTATATGTGTCATGACCCTTAGCGTTTTTCATAGGAACCAGCATTTCTACATAGGTGCCCATTTCTTTACAAATTACACCGTCGGTATCCTGAACTGCATCAAATTTCAACATATCTAAAATAGAAATTTTAGCATTACGAACATCGTAATATCCCATAGTAGACCTCCTACAAACAATCAAATTTTTTTGTTAAACCATCAAATCACAGAAGTCGCTCAACAGCATCTGCCGCATTTGAATTGCCATCATTACGGTAGTTACGTGCCATGGTTTTTAAACTTTGCTCTGCACGGTATTCAGAACCGTGCTCAAGGTTATAAATTGCATCATCAATCAGATCTCGTTGGTAGCCCGGCAGATCCCCAATTCGATCCAGCCAGTTGCGTAATCCTTCTAAATCACTTACATTCATAATGAATCCTCCTTTTAAGTTATATAAACTATTATACTTTGTGTTACGATAAAACCGTTAATGCATTACTTACAGTTAGTGGGAAGAATTAATGAGTCGCCATCTAAAAAAAGCATACATCCGGGATCTTTAGTTTTTATTGCAGATAATATATAGGATGCCAACAATTCTCGGTCATTTTGACAACTTATCGCGTGTGAAAAAGAAATTGTGGGTGAGGGTGCGAACTTAACAACGTCAGTGCAGGAGTATATTTGTTTAAATACAACTTGGTTTGAGTCAATTCCGAGACAAAGCCACGAATGGTTCATAAAACTGTCGTTTTTCCATTTTATATACAAATCAGCCACTTTTGCAGCAATCTGTCTTGACTCCTGCTCGCCCAAAGGAGTGTGTTTCAGATTATCCCACCATATATTAACGGGAGAAGGTGTATTAGCCGACTGTTTTGAAGTCTGATTTTTTGCTATGGGCGCGGAGATGTTTTTTCCAACAAATGAACCAACCAAAATACCTACAACGATACATAATAAGACAAATTCCATTAAACAACTCACTCCTGTTACTGTGAATTATGTGCATTTTATTATAGCATTGTGTTTAAGATTAGTCAAATTTTTTGTATCAGTTTTGAACAGTAAAAAGATTTTTTTGTTAATTCTGATACGGTTTCGTCATCTTACTTAAAGAACTCACTCATTGCTCTGAAGGTCATATAAACGTCGATTTTTGATACTGTCTCCATTGGCGCGTGCATTGAAAGTACGGGCACACCAAGGTCAACGGTTTCAATGCCTAAAGATGCGATATAAAGGGCAACCGTACCGCCTCCGCCAATATCAATTTTGCCTAATTCGCCCGTCTGCCAGATAATGTTTGCATCGTCAAGCATTTTTCTGATTTCTGCCATATATTCGGCAGAAGCATCGTTTGAACCGCTTTTGCCACGGGCACCGGTGTACTTTGTAATAACAACACCGTAGTTTACAAAAGAAGCGTTTCTGCGCTCAAAAGCGTCCTGGAAAGTGGGGTCAACTGCCGCGTTAACGTCTGCTGATAAGCATTGCGAAGCGCGAAGAGCATCGTCGGGCTCAACACCTTGCATACGTGCAATATCGCTTATAACGTGTAAAAGGAAGTCGGAATTAAGACCCGTATTTCCCATTGAACCGATTTCCTCTTTGTCGGCAAGTACGCAAAGAGCCGTTCTTTTAGGAATTTTAATATCGCAAAGAGCCATTAATGAGGGATATGCACAAACTCTGTCATCGTGACCGTATGAACCGATAAGTGAACGGTCAAAGCCAACGTCTTTAGCCTTAAATGCAGGTACGGCTTCTAATTCTGCTGAAAGGAAATCGGCTTCGGTAACACCGTATTTTTCATAAAGAATATTTAAAATATTAAGCTTAACGAGCTCACTTCCTTCGTCAGCCTTAAAGGGACGGCTGCCAATTAAAATATTTAATTCTTCGCCCTTGATGCCGTCAGGAAGAAGTCGTTTGTTCTGCTCGCTTGCAAGGTGGGGAAGAAGGTCGTTTATAACAAAAACAGGGTCGTTTTCGTCTTCACCGATATTAATGTTGATTTTCGTACCGTCTTTTTTAACAAAAACACCGTGCAATGCAAGAGGAATAACTGCCCATTGATATTTTCTTACACCACCGTAATAGTGGGTTTTAAGCATTGCAAGTTCAATTTCTTCATAAAGGGGATTGGGCTTTAAATCAAGGCGAGGTGAATCAATATGAGCCGCACCGATGCGCACGCCCTTTGATGCATCTTCTTCACCTATTACAACAAAAACGGCTGATTTGTTGCGGTTGTTAATATAATATCTGTCGCCTGCAACGTATTTTTTGCCCTTTTCGTATGGCTTGAAGCCTGCTTTTTCGGCAATCAAAATTGAAGCGTCAACGCTTTCGCGTTCAGTTTTTGCATCATCAAGGAACTTTTTATAGCCCTCACAAAACTCGTCTGCCTTTTTAAGTTCTTCGTCGCTTATGCGTTTTGCACCGTGTTCAGGCGAATAAAATAATTTTTCTTTTAATTCTTTAACGTCCATTTTTAAATCCTCCTATTTTAATATATTATATAATTTATCAGAAATAATTGCAAGGTTTTTAATTGAAAGAGCTTCGCCTCTGATAGTAGAGGAAAAACCACTTTCGGTAATAATTTTTTCAGCGGTGGGTCTGTCAATGTTAAAAGAAGCAATCAGGTTATTTGCCAAAGTTTTTCTGCGCATTGCAAAAGCCGATTTTACAAGCTTAAAAAACATTTCTTCGCTTTCAATGTTAACAATAGGCTCCTCCAGACGTTCCAATCTTATTACCTGCGAAGCCACTTTAGGCGCAGGGTAGAAGCAGGAGGCAGGTATTTTTGAGCACAAATGAGTTTTTGTATAAAACTGAACAGCGCAGGTCAATGCACCGTATTCGGGGGTGTTTTCCTTTGCCGCCATTCGTTGCGCAACCTCTTTTTGAACAAGTACGGTTAAAGATTTAAACTTTATTCCGCTTTCCAAAATACTCATAATTATGGGAGTAGTAATGTAGTAGGGCAGGTTTGCGCAAAGGGCAAAATCCTCATCCAACTCCTCTTCGTAGAATTTTTTAATATCCAAGGAAAGAAAGTCGGCATTAACCACTTTTACGTTATCAAAACCGTCAAGGGTTTGCTGATGTACAGGTAAAAGGGATTTATCTACTTCAACGGAAACAACCTTTTTTGCGCGCTTTGAAAGAATACGAGTCAACGTGCCCGCACCTGTGCCAATTTCAAGCACCGTCTGGTCTTTTGAAATATTGGCATCATCGGCAATCATATTTAAAATTCTTTCGTCGCAAAGAAAGTTTTGCCCTAAAGATTTTGAAAAACCAAAGCCTGTTTCTGAAAAAATTCGTTTAAGCTCGTTGCCTGTGAGTTTTTCTATCATTGGCTTAATTCCATCCATTCTTCCATAGTCTTGTCTAATTTCTCTTTTATTGAATTATATTCGTTTTGAATTTTCAGCATTTTTTCGGTATCTGAATAAATTTCGGGCTTGGTAAAAAGCTCCTCGTATTCAGATTGTTTCAATTCTAAAGTTTCAATTTCTTTTTCAAGCTCGCGAATTTTAGCGCGTTTCTTTTTGTCGTTCTCGCGACTTTCTTTTTCTTTAGCGCGCTCTTTTGCAAGTTGAGTTTTATTTACAGAAACAATATTTTCTTCCTGATTTTCAGGTTTTAGCGAATTGATATAGTCGTCATATGAGCCCTTGAACACTGAAATATTGCCGTCTTTAATTATCCACAGGGTGTCGGCAATGCGGTTTATAAAATAGCGGTCGTGGGAAACTGCTATAATGGTGCCTTCAAAACGCTCTAACGCATCTTCCAATACTTCGCGTGAGTCCATATCAAGATGGTTTGTCGGTTCGTCAAGCACAAGTGTGTTTGCGCCCATAATCGAAAGTTTTGCCAAAGCCACTCTTGCTCTTTCACCACCGGAGAGCACAGAACCTTCTTTAAAAACGTCCTCTCCAAAGAAAAGCATTGCGGCACAACGTGAGCGCACTTGAGTCTGAGTTAAATTGCGGTTTCCGCTCCAGACCATATCCATAACAGAATCGGAACCCATAAAATCGCGGTGACCTTGCTCATAATAACCGAAATCAACGTTTACACCTTTTTGAATGGTGCCTGTTTGAGCAAATTGCTTGCCCAATAAAAGCTCCATAAGTGTAGTTTTACCTGCACCGTTGGGACCGATGATAACTATTTTTTGTCCTTGTTTTATTTCAGCGGAAAAATTATCAAAAAGAGTTTTATCTTCAAATCGTTTCGTAACAGAGCGGATATTTAAAACGTCGCCACCTGAAATGCGGTCCATACTAAAGTTAAGGCGCATATCGGAGTGTGCTTCCGGTGCATCAATAAGCTCCATTTTGTTTAAAACTTTTTCTCTGCTTTCTGCCGCGCGGATAGATTTTTCACGGTTAAACTGGCGGAAACGCGCGATTATTGCCCGTTGCCTTTTAATTTCATCTTGCTGTTTTTCATAAAGCTTCTGATTTGCCTTTAATTCTTCTTCCCATTTGCGACAATATTCGGTATAGTTGCCCTTGTAATAGTGAAGTTTGCCGTTTTCAATCTGGGCAACACCGTCGCAAAGCTTATCCATCATATAACGGTCGTGGGAAATCAACAAAATTGTGCCCGAAAATCTTGAAAGATAGTCCGTCAGCCATTGTGCAGCCTCAAGGTCAAGGTGGTTGGTTGGCTCGTCAAGAAGCAGAATATCGTTTTTCATTAAAAGCATTTTTGCTAACGCAAGGCGGGTTTTTTCACCACCTGAAAGAGTGTCAACAGGCTTGTCCCAGAATTCTTCGGTTAAGCCAAGACCTTTTAAAACACCAATAAGGCGACTTTTCCAGCCGTAACCGCCTAATTCTTCAAACTCGTTTTGCGCTTTTGAATACTTTTCACCCAGAAGAAGAATGTCGGCATCTTTTTCTGCCATAGCTTCTTCAATTTTATGAAGTCTTTCTTCAACTAAAAAAAGCTCGTCAAAGCTTTTAACGGCTTCGTCAAAAACTGAATGAATACCTTTTGCGGTGTGTTGTTGCTCAAGATATCCGATTTTTAACCCCTTCATAATCGAAAGAGTGCCGTCGGAATAATCCTGAAGACCTGCAATAACCTTCATAAGCGTAGTTTTGCCTGCACCGTTAAGTCCTGTCAGACCGATGCACTGACCCTTTTGTATTGTCAGCGTTACGTTTTTAAAAATGTCCTTTTCGCCAAAGGAAACCGTTAAATTGTTAATATCAATAAGTATCATAATTTTCTTAAAAAAAGGGGGTTTTTAAACCCCCATAAATATTTATTTTGCGTATTCAACCTTACGAGTTTCGCGAACAACGTTAACTTTAATCTGTCCGGGGTAAACCATATCGGTTTCAATGCGCTTTGCAATATCTTTTGCCATAAGAACGGTTGCTTCTTCTGAAACAACTTCAGGCTTAACGATTATGCGGATTTCTCTGCCTGCCTGAACTGCAAAGGATTTTTCAACACCGTTAAAGGAGTTTGCAATTTCTTCAAGCTGTTCAAGACGCTTGATGTAGGCTTCAAGAGTTTCTCTTCTTGCACCTGGGCGGGCACCTGAAATAGCGTCTGCCGCCTGAACGAGAACTGCTTCAATAGTCTGAGGCTCAACGTCGTTATGGTGAGCGTGAATACAATGGATAACCTCGTTGTTTTCGCGGTATTTCTTTGCAAGGTCAACACCAATCTGAATATGAGTGCCTTCAACCTCGTGGTCAACTGCCTTACCGATATCGTGCAATAAACCTGCGCGTTTTGCCAAAGTAATGTCTGCACCGATTTCGCCTGCTAAAAGACCTGCGATGTATGAAACTTCCAATGAGTGCTTCAAAACATTCTGACCATAGCTTGTACGATATTTAAGACGACCTAAAATCTTAACAAGCTCGGGGTGAATGTTGTGGATACCTGCATCAAATACAGTTGCCTCACCGGCTTCTTTAATCTGTTGTTCAACTTCCTTACGAGCCTTTTCAACCATATCCTCAATTCTTGTAGGATGGATTCTGCCGTCAACGATAAGTCTTTCAAGTGCAATTCTTGCAATGTCGCGACGCACAGGGTCAAAGGATGAAAGGATAACTGCTTCAGGTGTATCGTCGATAATAAGCTCAACACCGGTTGCGGTTTCAATAGCTTTAATGTTTCTGCCTTCGCGTCCGATAATTCTGCCCTTCATTTCGTCGTTGGGTAATGCAACAACTGAAACGGTTGTTTCGGCAACGTGGTCGGCAGCGCAACGCTGAATAGCCATTGTAATAATGTTTCTTGCGATTTTTTCGCCTTCGTTTTTGGCTTGAGCTTCGATTTCACGAACCTTGATTGCGGCATCGTGTCTTGCTTCGCCCTCAACTGATTCAATAAGCTCTTTCTTTGCTTCTTCTGAAGAAAGACCTGCAACTTTTTCAAGCTCGGTAATTCTGCGCTTGTTTAATTCGTCAGCGGCAACTAAACTGTCCTCAAGTTCTTTTTCCTTGTTGGAAAGTTTTTCTTCTTTTGCTTCAAGTGAAGCAATCTTCTTGTCCATCTGTTCTTCTTTTTGAAGAAATCTCTTTTCAAGCTTTGTAACTTCGTTTCTGCGCTCTTTACACTCGGCATCACATTCGCTTCTTAAGCGGTGAACCTCGTCTTTGGCTTCTGAAATTCTTTCTTTTGAAAGTATTTCAGCTCTGTTTTTTGCATCTTCAAGTATGCGGTTGGCGGCTTCGTCAGCTCTGCCCATTCTCGCTTCAATTGTCCGTTTTTGTATTACACTGCCGATAACAAGACCAATAACAAGGGTTGCAACGGCAATAACTATACCTAACCATAATTGTATTTCCATATTATAAACACCTCCTGTTCTTAATTTTTAGTGGAAATCCGATTTTATTTAAACAAACAAAAAATTGAAAATATTTTCACCGCTACCATTATACATTATAAAAGAAGAATTGTCAATAATTATATATTTATAAATATTATTATATATAGTAAAGATTAAAATGTAACTTCGTATGCATACAAAAAAACAGGCCTGATTTTTAAGCCTGTTTAATGTTTTAAAAACCTTCTAAATCTTTATAGAAATCAGCTGTTTTCATAAAGGCAACGTAATCTTCAAATTTTATCTTATCGCCTATTGCACCAACGAAATGGTTTTTGCCTGTTTCGTCGCCTGACCAAGAGATAATATAATACTCGCCATTATTTTCTTTAAATTTGCCAAGCTCAAGCTTTTCGTTTGTGCCTATTGTAGCCTTATCATTGAGGATAACCTTGCCTGAAAGTGCCTCGGTAACAGTAAAATCAACGGTAACGTCAGTTAAGCGGTCGTTAATTGCGCAAAGAGTAATTTCACCATTTTCGTCAGGCTCATCACACATAATGTTAAATGGTTGCTGTGCACGCATAATATAACTGTAGGCAAGTTTTTTAGTGCCGTACCAGTCAACTATCGCATCGGAAATCTGTGGCCAACCGTCAATAATGTTCCACCACAAAATGCCCCAACGGTAATTTTTCTGTATGCGGAAATGTTCAATAAAGAACTTAACTGCTTCAGCCTGCGAAATCTGACTCTTTAATGCATAACTTTCAATATCGCCCTCGTATGAACCGAAAAGTCTTTCAACCTGACGTGTCATTAAGGGAATACGATATGCCCAAGGTGACATATTACTTGCTTCGGGGCAGGCGGCATGAATAAGCCAATGGCTGTCAGTACATATTTTGTCATTACCAAACTTACCGATGTGGTCTTCACCGATAAATTTTCGTAAACTTGCAGGTGACGGGCAACCGTGATAACCCGTTTCTGAAGCAAAATGACAAACTGAATTTTTATTATAAAAATCGCCCTTAAAGTAATCGCGGGGACCCCAAAGATGATCCTCTGCAGGTCTTAGCGTTTTAAAAGCCTCGTTGTCAAGATAGGGTGATGAAGGAATAAAGGGGCGAGTTCCGTCAATGCGACGAATTACGTCAGGCAATACCTTTCTGGTTAAAACGTTGTCGTTGGGGTTTTTCTGTTGGATAAAATTTCCGTCTATGGACTGTCTGTCCCACACGAACATATAATCGCACTCGTTATCACCTGACCAAAGGGCAAGAGAAGTGTGATTGCGGAATTTTTTAACGATAATTTCGGCTTCTTCCCTTAAAAGAGTCTGGAAACGTTCATCCTGTGGATAAGCACCGCAAGCCATTGAGAAATCCTGCCATATTAAAATACCGTGCTCGTCACAGTAATCGTATAACGCTTCCGTGGGATAAGCGTTTCCGCCCCAACAACGAATCATATTACACTGAAGTTTATCCGTTAATTCAAGACCTCTTAAGGTAAACTCGTCGTGGCGGGAGGGGAAAGCGTCGGTAGGAACCCAGTTGGTGCCAAGACACATTATGGGTTTATTGTTTACAATAAAGCGGAAAGTACCGTCTTCGCCTGAACAAGACGTGCGTTCAAGTTCGATAATGCGCACACCCACCTTAAAGGAAACAGAGTCAACCTCTTCGCCTTTATAGAAAAGAGTGAAAGTGGTATCGTAAAGATTCTGCTCACCGTGATTTTTAGGCCACCAGAATTTTGCGTTTTCAACGTCAATATGAAGTTTAACGTTAACGGAGAATAATTTGTGATTATATTCAAAAGAGCTTTCGCCTGAAACGCCCTTAATTTTTACGGAAAAATCCCTTAAATCGTCTTTTTGGGTAAAAATGCGGAAATCTGCCGTCAATTTTGCATTGTTTCCGTTAATATGATTGGTGTAAAGTCTGTAATCTTCAAAGCGGTCAACATTTTTATAAACGATGCTTACGGGGCGCCACAAGCCTGCCGAAACTGTGCGGGGCATAATATCCCAACCGTACATATAGGGCGCTTTGCGGATTAAAAGGGAATCGACGTTATACTTTTGCCCTCTGCAATTTGAATCAAAGGGAATATCCCGCACGTAAACGCTTGCAGGAATAATGTGAACAACAACCTGATGCTTGCCGAAATCTAAATTATCAAGTTGGAATTCATAGGGGATAAGCATATTTTCGCAAAAATCAACAAACTCACCGTCAATAAAAATTTCAGCGGCGGTATCAATGCCCTCAAAAAGAAAGAAAGCATCTTTGCCGTTATCAAC
>JAZROC010000353.1:0-7536 GCA_045648525.1 Clostridia bacterium | reverse complement strand
AGCAGTTTTCAGGCGTCGTTGCGCCCTGTCCTTGACTTATTGAGCCGCCAAGAACAGCTATCGTATAACTGCCGCCTTGTTCAGCTTTTTTCATCAATGCTTTTATTCTATCAGCATTACCCTCATTTGCCAAAGAAATTTCATTGGCATCATCGGTTAAGCCGGTTAAAATCTTCTCTTTTTCAGTCATTATGACATTCTCCTTTTCATCAGCAACTGATTCCTCTGTCAGTTCAATATTTTTAGTTGGTTGCGGTGTGTTTCCTGATACTTTATCGCTTCCACAACCAATAAACACCAAAGCTATCATTATTGCCAATACAAATGAAATTAATGTCTTACCGTAAAAGTGTTTTTCTTTTACAACAATATAAATTACTTTCATTTTTAACCCCCACAATTATCAAGTATATCATTATACTTTTGTAAAAGCACATTAGGGTCAAGGTAAAGCTCACGAATTTCAGGGCGCCAAGGTGATTCCCATTCAAGGGAAAGATAACCGTCAAAATCCATTGCTTTAAGGGAAGAAATTACTTCTTCAAAGGGCATAATGCCTGTGCCTAAATCCGTATGCACATATTGGCACATATTCATATCTTCGGGAGGAACGGCATCTTTAAAATGTACGTGCACTATTTTGTCACCTAAATATTTTATGGTATCAAAAATGTCTTCTTTATACTCTATTGAATGTAAGACGTCCCATATAACCTTTAAATTATCTGCCTTTACACCTTCAAGTACTGTTTTACACAGTTTGCCCGTGGAAAGTTCACTATGAGTTTCAAGCCAGATTTCAACGTTTTTTTCTTTTGCATAATCGCAGAGTTTTGTAACACCTTTTATTATTGCAGGAATATCACTTATAATTTCTTCCTGAAAAGTCTGGGGACTTTTGCCTGCAAAAATGCGCACGCCTTTTACGTTGAGGTCACTTGCAAGGTCGATATATTTATATGCGCCCGGTGCGATATCTTCGCCTATTACAAAAATGCTTGCGGCAATATCAATAATTTCTACTTCCGCCTTTTCAAACAACTCTTTTTTGCCGAAAAAACTGTCGATATTTTTATCGTCAACACGTAATTCTACTGCAAGATTATTCTTTTTTGCCAATTCAATAATTTCTTCAGCGTTATAGTTAATGCAACACAAGGTGCTGAATGCTCTTTTCATAAAAATCTCCTAACTGTGCTTCGTCATTCTTTGTGCCTGCTCAAAAGGTATTTCGTATATAAGTGGCTTTTTCTCCTTGAAATTAACAACGTCCTGCGCTATTTTGTAGCCAATAACACTTCTGTAATCGTAAGCAGGACCTGCTTTGTGGGGAATAAGATATACGTTTTTCAACTGTCTTAAGGGATTGTCCGCATTTAACGGCTCCCTTGAAAATACGTCAAGCACTGCATTTATTCTATTTCTTTTCAACTCATTTGTCAATGCTTCTTCGTCAATAATTGCGCCTCGCGACGTATTTACAAACAAAGCACCTTCCTTCATCATTTCAAATTGCTCTTTACCCATAAAATTTTTGGTATTTTCTGTTAAAGCAAGATGCAATGATACAATGTCCGAAGTTTTTAAAACTTCTTCAAGTGTCGTCTGAATACCGTTGACGCTTTTTAAAAACTCTTTATCAACCGTATAAGTATCATATACCTTGATTTTTACGTTAAAAGGTTTAAGGTATTCCATCAGTTTTTTTGCAACTGCGCCTACACCGATAATGCCTACCGTTTTATACAATAAGCCACGCGTCTTAAAGGGACTTTTCCAAAAGTCACCGTGCATAGCGGAAACGTCGTCGGGAATATATCTTAATCCCGTTAAAATATAGGAAAGTGCGCCTTCAGCGGTGGATTCGGCATACATAACGTTGCCACTTATCACTTTTATGCCCATTTTGTAGGCTGATTCGTCAACGTAGTCGGCAACGCTTCCGCCCGTGTGTGCAAGCAATTTAAGATTGTTTTCTTTTTCGTAAAATCCTGCACTTTTAAGTGACGGTGTGCCCCATCCCGTAATTAAAACATCCTTATCATTCCCCTGCTCATACAATTCTTCAGGGGTAAAATTTTCAGTTTTTGTATTGAAAGTCACTTCAAAATTTTCTTTTAAAAGTTTAATCGTTTCCTCTGATATGAAACTGTCAAAAATATCGCCTTGAGGCAGAGTTACTAAAACCTTCAAAAAAAATCACTCCAATATAATTTTTTTAGAAATATCCTTATATTTTACGGTAACAACGTTGCCTTCAATAGTAATTTCAGGCTCGATTTTTGCTTTTTCTTCTGTTGTAAAATAAAATACTGATGCAAAATAATACGTGCCTTTATCCAACACGTTTGTAACGTATGCAGGATATGCGCTTTGCGGTGCGAGAATATGAAGCCCCGGTGCGTGGGATTTGACCTCGTATTTAAAATACGTATCGGATACGGTATAAAGCTTTGAATAACTGTTTTTATAACTATACGATACGTAGTTTTCGGTGGCTTTGCAAACACTGTCGTCATCGAAACTGCCTATTGAAAATCCGCCTTCAACTACGCGATAGCTATTATCAAGCACTACTTTGTGGGCGCGCAGGTGGAAGCCGTCTTTTAAGGGTAACACGTAGGAAATTATTTCAGTATTCTTATCGTTATAGAAAGGTTTATGCTTTGAAATAAGCACGCCGTCTTTTATGCCAAGGTCAGTAAAACCGTATCGTTTTGAAGCAACTGTACTGTCAGGAAATTCAAGACTGATAATATTATCCCAGGCGGGAGTATCACTTGAAGAAATTGAAAAGCCTGCACGTGAATTATAGACAAACTTATTATAATATCCCGGCATATCATTAAACCGCGCCCTCCAGCCGTTTTCCGAATAATAACTGCAGGTATTTTTATATAACGTTACACCTGAATTTTTGTTGCCTTCAAGCACCATATTAATGTTTTCAACAGGCGAATTTATTAAGAAATCGCCTCTTTCAATGGGCATTAAACTATCTTCCGCCTGCCAGAATAAGTGGTCATCAGGTAACATAAGCGCAAGAAACGTTTTTGCGCACCAGTACGCACCGCCTGAAGACGTATAATTTTCAACAACCGCAGGCGAATTATATAAATATCCCGGAGGGAAAGTGTTATCGTCATTTAAAATGGAATTTTCCATAAAATACGACACGTTTTTAATTAAAATTCGTCTTGCAAGCCCATAATTGACGTTGCAATCAGCCATTGCCGCAACGCCAAAGAAAGCACTTTGAGCAAAACGATAGCTTAACGACCTGCCAAACGGGCACGCCGCACCGTTTATATCAAATATATGGGTAAAATAATCAAAGAAAATTTCAGTTCGTTTTTTATACTCTTCTGCCCTTTTTTCATCATAAAACCTTGTATTACGGGACAGATATATCCACAAAATCGGGTAAAGATGATGCGCCCACGCTAAATAAAAATCGAACTTGCCAAAGGCGCCATCCTGATACCAACCATCAGAAACATACATTTTATCAAGGACGGAAAAGCCGTCTGCCATAGCTTCATCAACGTCACCACAAGGAATTCCTATCTTTTCCAACGCGATAATCGAAAGCATCGGAAACCAGAAATGATTGTTTCTCCACGAATTTTTTAAAGCAAGCACCGCCCATTTTTTTATCCACGAGCCTAACTGCTTTTTTTCTTCTTCAGTATAAGGCTCCCATAAAACTTCGGATGCTATGTTTATTGCAAGACAGTAACCTGCAAATTCAGTTATCATCTGATTGGCAAAGGTAAGTTCACCTCTGTTTTTATTTGCAAAACGGGAAAAACAGATATCTGAATTTTCATCACTGCCCTTAAGGATTATATCCCTTAATGCTTTTGTAAGTAATACTTTTTCACCTTGCACGGAAATATAATATTCTTTTTCCTTTAATAAGGGCGCAATGCCCCATAACGGGCGCAAAAGTTCTTCGAGTTTTGAACACTCAATAGAAACATGGTCAACTACAAGATAAGGTTTATCTTCAAGTATATTATTTATAGCCTTTTCAAGCATAGGTATGCACGTTTTTTCGGCAACCGAAATAAGATATTGTTTATCCGTCATAGTAGCACCTCTTTTTATTCTTTAGTTTAATTATAACAGTTCTCAATAGTGTTTTCTTATTATTTTCTTTAAAAAAAGTTGCAATATCTTATATTTAAAGATATAATATAAACAAGGTGATGAAAAATGAACTCCATAACTAAATTTAACCGTGATATGCTTGACGGTAAACTTCTGAAAATGAATAAAAAAGTCAGAGAAACTTCTTTTGAATATCATTGGCACACTTACTATGAAATAATACTGTACCTTAACTGTCAGGGGCAATGCATTATAAACGACCGACCTTGTGAAATAAGTAAAAATTGCTTGTTTCTCGTTACGCCAAAGGATTTTCACGAAATACGCACCGTAGACAAAGACGATGCTGTTTCAATTAATCTTTCCTTTTCGGAGCAGATAGTTGAAAGCGAATTATTATCATCCCTTGCGCCCCTTTTTATTGACGGTATAAGCGAGCAACTTACAAATGATTTATTAAAATTATACCGTTGCTTTGCTTCAAAGGATAAACACAAGGATATTTATTTAAAAAATCTGTTCAACTGTATTCTTGTGGATATTTTTAAGGAAGGCACGGTTATCGACGAAAACGTAAAGGTGCTTAATCCTTTAGTGCAAAAAGCAATAACTTACGTAATAACTAACCCTGAAAAAAAGTATAATATGCAGATGCTTTCAAAGATTTTAGGCGTAAATGCCAATTACTTTTCGCACTTATTTAGAACTGAAACGGGAATTACATTTACAGAGTATTTAACTGAAATTCGTATTGAGCACGCAAAGAGATTACTGGAAAACACCAATTTGTCCGTGCTTGAAATTTCCTACGAGACAGGTTTTAACACTCCTGCCCATTTCCATAAAGTATTTAAGGCGCAAACTGATTTATCACCAAACCAATATAGAAAAAATAAGAGGTAACGTTTGTTACCTCTTATCATTTTTGTTTTTTATTAAGCTGCAGGAACTTCTTCTGCAGGAGCAGGAGTTGCAACCTTTGACTGGAAGTTTGCAAATTCATAACCTTCTTCAACGCTAACAACGTCAAACTTAAGTTCTGTAACTTCGATTGTCTGAGGCATATAGCCAACTGCTTCATACTTTAAGCAGATGCCTGATGTACCAAATGTATCATCAACATACATATGAACTTCCATAAGGCCGTTCTTATAGTAGTAATGTGTGCATTCCTTGCCTGCAACAGTTTCTGTACCCTTGTTTTCAAGTTCTGACTTTTCATAGTTCATATGAACGCTGAAAACGCTCTTGGGCTGTGTTGTGATATCAGCTGCGCTGTTGAAGCACTGTGTTGAACCAACCTGGAATGATTCGCCACCATCTTCACTTACAAGAACAACGCTTGAGTAACCAACTTCTACGAAAGTTGTAGCATCTTTCTTTTCAACGTACTGACCGTTTTCATCAAGAACTAATTCGCCTGCTTTTGTTACGGTATAAGCAACGTAGTAGTTGTTTAACTGTTCTGCTGAAATATCAACAGTTGTGGGCTTGGGAGTAGGTCTGGGAGTCATTGTTGCCGGTTCATTGTTACCGCCGCAAGCTGCAAATGAAAGTACCATTGCTACTGCAAGAGCGAGAACCAAAAGAGTTTTTAAAGTTTTCATAGTAATCCTCCTAAAAAATTTTTTAAAAAATTATCTACATTTGTGATTATATATTCTTTTTTGCACTTTGTCAACAATTCTTTTTAATATATATAAAAAATTAAAAGTTTCTTAACTTTTGGCTTTAACGCTTACTTCTCCGCATTTTAAAACGGTAACGTTTCCTTCATTTTCTATTATAAGTCCGAAATCGTCATCAATGCCCTGAACGACGCCTGAAAACTCAACTCCGTCCTTAATATAGGTTACGGTTTTATCTTGAAGATAACTGCGTTTTCTGTATTCTTCTATATAACTTTCGCCATTATAGATACTAAAAAAATTATTAAGCACAGATGCAGTAAATTGGTTTGCGCAACCGTTATCCTCCTCAAAAATATATCCTGCAATATTTTTGATACTTTCGTCAATGCCATTTTGCGGTTTAATGAGATTAACACCGATTCCCAAAATCGCGCCCGAAAGTTTACCTCCTTCAAAAACGCCTTCGGTAAGTATCCCCGAAACTTTTAAATCATTTAAGTAAATGTCGTTAACCCATTTTATATGTGCTTTTTTATTTGTAAATTTTTCAACACTTCTGGCAACGGCAACTGCCGCCATTGTAGTAATTTTTGTTACGTCCTTAAATTCAGGAGTAAGAAAAATACTCATATACAGTCCGTTTTTTTCGGAAACAAAGGTCCTGCCGAGCCTGCCCCTGCCCGCAGTTTGCCTTTGGGCAATTACAACGGCACCTTCCTGCTTTTCTTTAGCCTGCTTTTTTAAAAAAGTGTTGGTGGAATCGGTTTCCGCCAACACTAAAACGTCATTTAGCCCTGTAAGGCTTTTTATTTTATTACTTGAAAACATATTACTGAATGTTATCGGCAATCATTTTTAAAGCCGATGAATCAATTTCTTCAACTTTACCGCTATCAACAAGCTTTGCATTTTCAGGCTTGATGGGAAGCTCACTAAATGCAGGAATTTGGAACTTTTTAGCAATTTCTTCTGCCTTTGTTTCACCGAAAATATAATGCTTTTTATTGCACTCGTCGCAAACGAAATATGCCATATTTTCAACTATACCAAGAACCTTAACGTTCATCATATTAGCCATTTTAACAGCCTTTTCAACAATCATTGAAACAAGGTCCTGCGGTGAAGTTACAATAACTATGCCGTCAAGAGGTAATGACTGGAACACGGTAAGCGGAACGTCGCCTGTTCCCGGAGGCATATCAACGAACATATAGTCAACGTTATCCCAGTTAACGTCTGTCCAGAACTGCTTTACTGCGCCTGCAATAACGGGACCACGCCAAACAACAGGGTCCGTTTCGTTTTCAAGCATAAGGTTGATTGACATAATATCAATACCCGTATCACTTTTTGCGGGAATAATACCGTCTTCAGTGCCCATTGCCTTTTCGTGAATACCGAATGCTTTGGGAATTGAAGGACCTGTAATATCTGCATCAAGCACGGCACTATGGAAGCCACGCTTATTCATTTCACAGGCAAGAAGTGAGGTAACGAATGATTTACCAACACCGCCTTTGCCTGAAACAACACCGATTACCTTTTTAATATTGCTTAATTTGTGTGCTTCTTCAATGAAGCTTTCCTTGCTCTTGCTTGCGCAATTTGATGAGCAACTTGAACAGTTATGAGTGCAACCCAAAAAAATCACCTCTAAAAATTGTTAGCCAAAGCATTATAACTTAAACCAGCCTTAAACGGCTGAATTTAGGCTATCTTCGGGGTTTGTCGTCCTTTTAAGGCGCCCTGCCTTAATGCGTCCTCCTCACCCAAATCCACCCCAAATTGAGCC
>JAZROC010000352.1:0-5097 GCA_045648525.1 Clostridia bacterium | reverse complement strand
CCCATTGAGCCGATTTTGGGAGTTGTTCCCCTTAAATTGCAGATAGTAAGGGTTGTTTCAGTCTGACCGAAGCCTTCCATAATTTCAAGACCTGTTGCAAGCTTAAATTGCTTGTAAACTTCCGGATTAAGTGCTTCGCCTGCCGTCGTAATATGATGTATACTCGATAAATCAAACTTTGAAAGGTCATCCTTTATAAACATTCTGAGCATTGTAGGCGGTGCACAGAATGTTGTAATATTATATTGTTTAAACATAGGAAGAATATCAGATGCATCAAAACGGTCAAAATCATATACGAAAACTGCGCCTTCGCAAAGCCATTGACCATAAAGTTTACCCCACAGTGATTTACCCCAACCGGTATCAGAAATTGTAAGATGTAAACCGTCACGCTCACAACAATGCCAATACTTTGCCGTAACAAAATGACCTAAAGCATAGGTATGTCTGTGTGATGCCATTTTGGGATTACCTGTTGTGCCTGAAGTAAAGAACATCAAAGCGGCATCATCACCTGCCGAAGTATCTTCACTTCTTTCAAATTTACCTGAAAAACGCACGTATTCTTCATTAAAATCGTGCCAGCCGTCTTTAGCAGTACCAACAATAATCTTTGTATCAACCTGAGGACAGTTTTTAGCCGCATTTTCAGCAATGGTTGAAACGTCATCATCAGAAGTTATTACTATTGCCTTAACACCTGCGGCATTAAAGCGATACTCAAAATCGTGTTCCTTAAGCTGATTTGTTGCAGGAATTGCTATTGCGCCAAGCTTATGAAGAGCAACCATACAGAACCAGAAGTGATAATGACGCTTTAAAACAAGCATAACCTAATCGCCTTTTTTGATGCCAAGAGATGCAAAATAGTTTGCCGTCTGGTTAGAAGCGCGCATAATATCCTTAAATGTAAATCTACGTTCAACGTGATTTTTATCAACGTGAAGCATTGCAAGTTTTTCGGGATACTTTTGTGCAATTTCATCAACAATATCAAAGCCGAAGTTAAAAGTTTCAGTATTTTCAAAGCGGATATCGGTTAAAACACCATTTTCATCCTCTTTACACTTAACAAATTTTTCGCAGATAAGAGTTTCAGATTTTTTTGCAGAAACAATGCTTTCGCGAACAACTTCTTCCTTTGTATCTTCGCCAGGAAGAACAACCGCACAGAAAACGCATTCCTTGCCTTCAACGGCAATCATACCGTGAGGTGTTGATGAATCGTAGTAAATGCTGTCGCCTTCATGAAGAATTTCAGTATGCTCACCTACCTGAACCTTAAGACTACCTGAAAGAATAAGGTCAAATTCCTGACCTGAATGTTTTGTTAAATGGATAGGTTTGTTCTGTTGTTCCTGCGAATATTCATAACGAACCATATAAGGTTCAGCGATTTTATCACGGAATTTAGGCGCAAGGTTTTTAATATCAATGCCATCTTCCTTAGCAGTAACCTGACCTTCACCTTTTCTTGTTACGGTATAACGTGAAAGATGTGCACCTTTACCTTCAAGAAGCTCTGAAAGTTCAACGTCAAAAACAAGTGCGCATTTATGAATAAATGTAAAAGGAATATCTGCCTGACCGCCTTCATACTGCATATATGAATCAAAACTTACTTCTGTTTTTTCTGCCATTTCAGCCTGAGAATAACCCATAATCTCACGCATTTCCTTAATTCGTGAAGCAATCTCCGAAAGTCGTGTCATAGTATTTGTTGTCATTTTACATTTCTCCTTTTCTGAAAAATAAAAACCCGTCTCAACATAACATTGAGACGAGTTATAACATACCCGCGGTACCACTCAATTTGCACGGTTTGACCCGTACCCCTTAAAGCTCCTACAAGCCCGATGCCTTTACGCAGCAATCACGGAAGACTCCTACAAATATTTTCGGGTCTTCAGCTCAGAAGTGATAGGATATACAATCTTTGTTTATCGGGCTTCCACCAATGCCCGACTCTCTGTGAAACTCCAGATGTTTCCGTCTTCGTCATAGCTTTTATATTAAATTATGTACAAATGATAGCACACACTTTTTTTATTGTCAAGCGATTTTTTATTTTTTTAAGCCTAAAAGTTCAATGGAAGTATCGCGCATTTTGTACTTAAGAATTTTGCCTGCAGCATTCATCGGAAATTCTTTTGTAAATATAAAATATCTTGGTACTTTATGTTTTGCCATATGAGAATCACCATACAAGCGCATTTCTGCTTCGTCAGAAGTTTCGCCCTCGTTTATGATTATCCACGCGCAAGCTTCTTCGCCGTAACGCTCATCAGGAACACCAACAACCTGAACGTCGCGAACCTTTGAATGTGTAAGATAAAATTCTTCAATCTCTCTTGGATAAAGATTTTCTCCGCCTCGGATAATCATATCCTTTAATCGACCTGTAACCTTGTAATAGCCTTCAGGAGTTCTGCCACAAATATCCCCTGAATGAAGCCAGCCGTCTTTATCAATTGTCTGTTCAGTCGCCTTAGGCATTTTGTAATAACCCTTCATAATATTATAGCCACGGGCAACAAATTCACCATTTTCACCGTCAGGAAGCTCTTCTCCAGTTTCGGGGTCGATAATCTTACATTCAACACCGGGGAAAGCACTTCCTACCGTTTCAACACGAAGGTCGATGTCTTCATTAACTTCGCCCATAGTACAACCAGGTGAAGCCTCCGTCTGACCGTAAACGCTTATGATTTCCTTCATATTCATTTCGTCTGCAGCACGACGCATAAGTTCAGGCGGACAGTTTGCGCCTGCCATAATGCCCGTACGAATATATGAAAAATCAGTTTTTGCAAAATCTTCGTGGTTAAACATTGCAATAAACATTGTTGGAACGCCATTAAAGCAGGTTATTTTTTCATTATTAACACAAGCGAGAGATGATTTAGGTGAAAAATACGGCATAGGACATATGGTTCCACCGTGCGTCATAAGATTTGTCATTGAAAGCACCATACCGAAACAATGGAACATTGGCACCTGAATCATCATTCTGTCAGCAGTGGAAATATCCATTCTGTCACCGATAATTTTGCCGTTATTAATAATATTATTATGCGTAAGCATAACACCTTTGGGGAATCCTGTTGTACCTGATGTGTATTGCATATTGCAAACGTCATCGGATTTAACCATTGATGCTCTTCTGCGAACTTCTTCTTTTGGCACAAGTGTGTTTCTGTCAACAAATTCATCCCACTCAAGACAGCCATCCATCTGGAAGCCAACTGAAATAACGTTTCTTAAGAATGGTAACGTTTTTGAATAAAGAGGACTGCCTTTTTTAGTGTTTTTAAGTTCAGGACAAAGTTCCTGGATAATCTCTTTGTAATTTGAATCTTTGCAATCTTCAATCATAACAAGTGTATGAGTATCCGACTGCCTTAAAAGATATTCTGCTTCGTGAATTTTATACGCAGTATTTACAGTAACAAGAACTGCACCGATTTTTACCGTTGCCCAGAAAGTTAAGAACCATTGAGGAACATTTGTTGCCCAGATTGCAACGTGATGGCCGGGTTTAACGCCTAAAGAAATTAATGCCGCGGCAACTTTATCAACGTCATCACGGAACTCTGAATACGTTCTTGTATAGTCAAGAGTAGTATATTTAAAAGCGTACTGGTCAGGATATCTTTCAACCATAGTATCAAGAACTTCAGAGAAAGTTATATCAAGCACGTCATAACGCTTCCAGGGGAATGTTCCTGTTTTTGAACGGTTATAATAAATTTCCTGTGGCCTTTTTGCTTCGCTGTTTTCCATAAAGCTTACAAAATGAGTTAAAACAATATCTGCATCGAGAATTTCATCATTCCACAAAGCGCACACGTAACCATCGTAATTAAGACTTCTTAACGCATTGACAAAATCTTTGACCGGCAAATCACCTTCTCCGATAAGAACGTTGTTCTCGCCTTTTTTATCACCAATACGTACATACTGAATATATGCACCTAATGTCTGTATTGTAGTATCAGCTGATTCGTTTGCATTGAAGTAGGTTTCTCTGATATTCCACGAAACACCAAAAACTGCATTTCCGAAAATGCTTATAATATCAAGAACTTTTTTAGTATCTGCAAAAATACCGTCAGTTTCGATAAGAATTGAAACGTTATATTTCTCGGC
Organism: Clostridia bacterium; assembly: GCA_045648525.1. Lineage (GTDB taxonomy): Bacteria > Bacillota > Clostridia > Christensenellales > QALW01 > UMGS1322. Next base: position 945 of record JAZROC010000352.1, on the reverse strand, counting down.
AACCTCAATAGCAGGTGCAAAAATTTCAAATAATTTTTCAGTTCCCAAAACTTTTTCAAAGGAAACACAAATTGCAGGAATACCCGCCATAGAAGCCATTTCAACTGCCTTTTTAAGCATTTGATTATCTGTGTTCTCATTGATTTTTTCGGAAAAAGATATTACGCTTATGCCGATGTGACGGTTAACAAGTTTGCGCTTCGAAGCATTGACAACCGCAGAGTGAAATATACTGTCTTCGTGGGCCTTTTTCTCAGAAAAAGCATCGAATATTTCAAAGCCCTGAAAACCATATTCACTTGTAATATTACAATATTCCAAAAACGATGTAGCCGTAGCGTTTTTGGTTGAGAATGCAAATTTCATATTAGTTTTCCTCGTAAACTATTTTGTTAAGTGCGTTAACGTATGCGCGGATACATGCGCCGACAATATCTGTTGAAACACCGTTACCCGAATAAAGCTTACCTGCAGCACGAAGGCGGATAATTGATGAGCCAACTGCTTCCCTGCCTTTTGTAACAGATTCAACTTTAAAATCGTCAAGCTCATAATGATGACCGATTATCTGTTCGATAGCGTGGAAAGAAGCATCAATAGGACCATCACCCGTTGCAACACCAGAAAGTTTTTCACCGTCTTTTTCTAAAATAATGCTTGCTGTTGCCGTAATAACGTTGCCGTTGTTAACAACGTAGCTTACAAGATGATACGTTGAAGGCACCTGCATTGCACTTGTTGCTATAATTGCCTCAAGCTCCTTTGCGCCTATTGCGCCGCGTTTTCTTGAAACACGTATAAACTCTTCATAAACCTTGCCGTTATCTTCGCTGGAAAGCTCATAACCAAGTTTCTGTGCCGCATTTTTTATATCTTCTATAGTTGCGCTTTCATCAAGACCTGAAATAAGCTTTTCTTCAATATTAACCTAAGTCGGAGGCCAAG
>JAZROC010000351.1:0-4435 GCA_045648525.1 Clostridia bacterium | reverse complement strand
TGGAATAAGTCGTAACGTGTGCCGTAGCTTTCAGGAAGCATACGCTCTTCCTTTACACCGTCAGTTGTGTGTACTGTGATGCGGTCGCCGGCACTTTGGCTATATTTAAGATAGCCTTTTCTACCGTAAATTTCAACTTCTGTAAGGTCGTTACAAGTTGAACAACCACGTGATAAAATAACGTTGGCGCTTGCACCGTTTTTAAGGTCAATAATAAGGTTTGCCCAGTCATCAGTTGTAACGGGACCCCATTCTTCCGAATCAATCTTTTGTCTTTCTTTAATAAAGGTACCAAGTTGTGCCTGCACGCCTACGGCGTCAACGTTAAGCCAGTTAAGAAGGTCAAGCATATGTGCACCTAAATCACAAAGAACACCGCAACCTGCTTCTTCTTTAATAAAGCGCCACTCAAGTTTACGTCCCTTATAGAAAGCGGAGTTTTTAATACAACGAATGAACATATGATCAACGTCACCAATAAAGCCTTCGTCAACTAAATCCTTTAAGAAGCGGAGCGATGCTCTGTGATGCCAGGTAAGACACATGAAAACAGGTAAGTTCTTTTCTTTTGCAAGAGCTTGAACTTCCTCAACTTCTTTTGCATTCATTCCGGCGGGTTTTTCAATACTTACGCCAAGACCCTTGTTTAAAGCGTATTTCGCAATTTCACAGTGAAGATAGTTAGGTGTGCAGATATCAACAGCATCACATAAACCGCTGTCAATAAGCTCTTTATAATCTGTAAAAATGCGGTCTTCACCTAAACCTGTCTTATTCTTTGCATTTTCAATGGCGGTGGGATTGATATCGCATACTGCGGTGATCTCGCACTCGTCTGCAATTGTCAAGTAGTTAGGATAATGCACGTCGCGTGCAATCCAACCAAAACCTATAATACCTATTCTTTTTTTCATAAAAATTCCTCCAATTTATATTCAAGGCTTTAGCCTTAATTAAAAAATGTTAAATAAAAAATATGTTTCGTTATTGATTTTTCTCAAATACTTTGATACAATAAAACAAAAAATGTTAAATGAGGTAGCGTTATGAACGAAAAAAGTTCAAAATATTATCTTGCCGCATTCCAAACTGCACAGAAGCAAAAGTTAATGTGTAATAACGGAATAGAACTGCTTCAGTTTGCTGACGTTCATTGCAAAACTACGGGTGAAGCGGGAAACTTACATCAGCAATGGTGCCACGAAATTACCTTTGTATATAGCGGTCAGGGCGAGATTATTCATAACGGAATAAAACTTCCCATAAAAAGCGGACAAATACATTTGTGCAATAAGGGCTCTTTTCATCAGGTAATTCCGTCAAGCATTTCGCTTATGCGCTTTTTTTGCATTGGTTTTAATCTTAATGAAGAAAACCCGTTAGATAAAATGCTCAATCAGGTTTTCGAAAAAATCGAAAAAACACAAAATCCTATAATAAACGATTGCGTTGATTTGATTACCGTTTTTGAAACCGCATTAAATTCCCTTTACGAAAAGGAACAAGACGAAATTACCGAGGCGGTTGCCATAAACGCGCTTAATTATATAATCACGTCTGTATCCAAGCGATTTTTAACGAGTATTGACAGTACTAACAATATTTCTCTGCAGGAAAGCTTGTTGGTTTATATCATAAGTTACTTAAAAAACAATATATATAAAATTGATGCCTTAAAAGACCTTTCAGAAGATACCGGCTACAGTTACCCGTATTTATCGCACTTGTTTTCGCAAAAAATGGGGCAGAGCCTTAAAGGCTTTTTTACCGTCTTAAGAATGAATACCGCAACGGAGCTTTTAAGAAAAAAGCGCGTAACCGAGGTTGCTGAAATTTTGGGATATTCATCAATTCACTCATTTTCAAGAGCGTATAAAAAGTTTTGCGACGAAACACCCTGCAACGCAAAAGATAAATTGAACAGTAGTGATATTACTAAGTATATATAAATTATACACTTCTTTCTATGCTTTGTATTTTACTTAACAAACTGTATTATTTATCATTTGTTGTTATTTTTTTTAATCTTTAGCCAAGCGTGATAAAATATCATAAAAAATGTCCTGAAAAGGAAAAAAACTGTCTATAGGCAATATTGACTTAAAGGAATTAAATTTTGTATAATATATCTGATATTAAAGGAGTCGATAAGAATGTGGAAGCAGTTTACAACTAAAGAAATAAAACTTCAAGGATGGCTGAAAAGACAACTTGAGATTCAGGCAGATGGCTTAAATGGAAATCTTGATAAAGTCTGGCGCGACGTCCGTGACAGTGCGTGGATAGGCGGCGAGGCTGAAAGTTGGGAGAGAGTGCCATATTGGCTTGACGGTTTTATTCCGCTTGCATATCTTCTTGAAAATGAAGATATGATTATGCGCGCAAAAAAATATATTAACGCTATTATTGAAAATCAACAACCGGACGGTTGGATTTGCCCCTGCACAGAAGAAAAGCGTCCCACTTACGATAGTTGGGCAGTTCAACTTATATTAAAGGTTCTGACCGTTTATTATGAATGTTCAGGTGATGCGCGTGTGCCTGACGTTATTTATAAGGCGGTGAAGAATTATTACACTCTTTTAAGTAACGGCACGATAAAGCTTTATAACTGGGGCAAAGCCCGTTGGTTTGAAAGTTTTATTACGTTAAATTTCCTTTATGAAAGATATGAGGAAAACTGGATTAAGGACCTTGCAAAAATTTTAAAAAATCAGGGCACAAATTATCCCGATTTTATGGAAAAATGGGAACGACCATTAAATAAATGGACTTTTGAAACGCATATAGTAAACCTTGCAATGTGCCTTAAGTATGAGGCCGTTTCCAAAAAGCTTTTAGGTGAAGCTTACGTTGATATGGCAGAGGTGCTTTATCAGCAATTATATAAATTTAACGGTACGCCTGTTGGTGTGTTTACAGGCGATGAATGTCTTTCAGGTTTAAGTCCAATTCAGGGCACTGAATTATGTTCAGTTGTTGAGCTTATGTATTCATTTGAACAGTTGTTCAAATATACAGGTGATAGAAAATGGGCGGAAAGGTTAGAGGTTGTTGCCTTTAATGCACTTCCGGCAACCATAAGCGATGATATGTGGACGCATCAGTATGACCAGCTATCAAACCAGATAGCTTGTATAAAATTTCCCAATAAACCTATTTTCAGGACCAATAGCGGAGATGCTCATTTGTTTGGATTAGAGCCGTGCTATGGTTGCTGTACTGCAAACTTCGGGCAGGGATGGCCAAAATTTGTGTTGTCGTCATTTATGTATAATGAAAATGAAATTATCAACGTTGTGCCTGTTCCTGCAAATCTTAATTGCCAAAAAGCCGAAATTCTTGTAAAAACTGATTATCCTTTTAAAAACGAAATAACATATGCTATAAGTGCAAAAGAAGATTTTGATTTTATTATTTCTGTGCCTTCGTGGGCAAAGAATTTTTCTGAAAAAGAAATTCGTTATACGGTCAGAAAAGGCGAAAAAAGGGAAATCAGTATCAGTTATGATTCTGTGCCTGAATATATTGACAGACCCTATAACCTAAAATGCGTAAAAGCAGGACCACTTGTTTTTTCTCTGCCGGTTCAGTTTGAAAAGAAAATGTATGAATATGAACAAAACAGCATTGAGCGCAAGTTCCCGTATTGCGATTATGAGTATATACCAACGTCGAAATGGAATTATGCTTTTACAGATACAACGTTTACAACAAAATATAACGGCATAAAAGACGTTCCCTTTTCCTCTGAAAATCCGCCGATAAACGTCAGCGCAAAAGTAAAAAGTATTTCTTGGGGTTATGAAGACGGCTTTGATACTCTTTGTGCAAAAATTCCGGAAAGCAGGGAAACCTTTGGAGAGGAACAGGAAGTTGTCTTGTATCCTTACGGTTGCGCCAAATTAAGAATGACCGAAATGCCGCTTGTTCTTTTTGAAAGTGAAAGGAGATAATATGATTTTTGCAAAAAAAGAATTTGTTTGCGAAAAGTTGCCTACTGCAGCTTGTCACGCATCAACTATTCTAAAACTCAAAAATGGTAATTTTGTTGCGTCGTGGTTTGGCGGTACCAAAGAGGGTGAACCTGACGTTGATATATGGGTTGCAGTAAAAAAAGGTGAAATATGGAATACACCATTTAAAATTTCTGTTGATGATAATCTGCCGCATTGGAATCCTGTTTTATTTCAATTAAAAGATAAAATTGCCCTTTATTTTAAGGTGGGCAAGCCAATCGCACAATGGAAAACCTACGTTACATATTCTTTTGACGGTTTTTCCTGGTCAGAACCAGAAGAACTTGTTGCAAATGATTGTTCGGGCGGTAGGGGACCTGTCAAAAACAAAGCAATAAGACTTATTGACGGTACTATTCTTGCGCCTGCATCAGTTGAAAACGGACCATGGCGCGCTTTTTGTGATATTTCTTATG
>JAZROC010000350.1:0-8151 GCA_045648525.1 Clostridia bacterium | reverse complement strand
AAAGAAAAAAGCAGATTTTCCACTTGTTAGAAAACCTGCTTTGTCTACACTCTGAGACGTACTTTTTATTAAGTACGTCTTTCTATTTTTTGGGGGAATAATATGTGAAAAAATATTTATTAAAGCTCATCGGCTTCTATTTTTGATATTTTTTCAATTCGGTTAATATGTCTGTCGCCCATGAATTCTGAACCAAGCCAAGTATCAACAATGTCAAGTGCCAGATTCAAACCGATAACGCGTGCGCCCATTGCAAGCACGTTTGAATCATTATGTTCTCTTGTTGCGTGGGCAGAAAATGTATCAGAGCAAAGTGCGCAACGAATACCCTTTACTTTGTTAGCCGCAATGCTCATACCGATGCCTGTACCGCAGATAAGAATACCTTTTTCAGCTTCACCTGTTGCAACGCATTTTGCAACGGGATAGGCATAGTCGGGGTAATCTACACTGTCAGAATTGTAACAGCCAAAATCCTTAACTTCATAACCGTTTTTCTTAAGATGTTCAATTACGGCAAGTTTTAATTCATAACCACCGTGGTCACAACCAATAGCTATCATTTAGTTTCCTCCTCATCAGCAGCAAGAAATTTGTTTATTAAGTCCAAAAGCTCATCACAGTCAATGTTGTGCACCATACATGCTTCTTCTAAAGTTTCGTGTTGAGCACTTGGGCAATGTACACAGAACATACCGTGTCCTAAAAAAAGTGCAACTATTTCGTTATTCATTTCTATAATTTCGCCAATTGTATTTTGCTTTGTTGCTTGCTTCATAGTTTTTCTCCTTGTAATTTATTTATTTTATTATAACTTCATTTGTTATTTTTGTCAATTTTAAGGTGCGTATTTTAGATGCTTTTTACTATTTTTGTCAATAATACATTTTCGACAAAAACATTTCTTTGCTTTTTTCATAAATAATGTATTATAGATATGATAAAAATTTTAAAAAAAGGTGAGGTTTATGGGAAGGATAATCGTAATTACATCAGGAAAAGGAGGAGTCGGAAAAACAACGGCCTGTGCAAACATTGGCTGTGCACTGGCAAAGCAGGGGAAAGAAGTTCTTTTAATTGATACTGACCTTGGCTTAAGAAATCTTGATACGGTGCTGGGTCTTGAAAACCGAATTGTCTTTGATATTGTTGACGTTATAGAAAATAAATGCAGAATAAAGCAGGCAATTATAAGGGACAAGCGTAATGAACATTTATCGCTTATGCCCGCAAGTCAGACAAAAGAAAAGGAAGCGATAAACGAAAAACAAATGAAATGGTTGCTTTTGGAGCTTAAAAATCAATTCGATTACATATTACTTGATTGTCCTGCAGGAATTGAACAAGGCTTTAAAAATGCAATCGCAGGTGCCGATGAAGCTCTTGTGGTCTGCACACCTGAAGTTTCTTCCGTTCGCGATGCTGACAGAGTAATCGGCATTATGGCGGCAAATGAAATAAGCCACGTCAATCTTATAGTAAACAGAATCCGCCCCGAGCTTGTAAGAAGCGGAGATATGCTTGCGCTGGAGGACGTTGAAGATATTTTAGGGCAGAAAGCCATAGGCGCAGTGCTTGATGATGCCAGTGTTGTCAGGAGTACAAATTTAGGTGAAGCGGCAGTTAATCTTCCGTCAAGCAAAGCGGGAAAGGAATATGAAAATATTGCTAAACGAATAATGGGCGAAAATATACCAATAACGGTTACACGGCCTTTAGGTGCGTTGATAGACAAACTATTTTCAAAGAAACCGGCAGTGTAAGGGGGCAGAAAAAATGTTTGGTTTTTTAAAAAAAGGAAACAGTAAAAAAACGGCAAAACAACGGCTTATTGCAGTTGTTTCAAGGGACAGGGCAAACGTGTCGGCAGATTTTATTATGAAGTTGACATCTGATATAATTTCTGCCGCTATAAAATATATTGAGCCTGACTATGAAAATATATCAATAAAAATAGAAAGGGAGGAAAAAGGTGCCTGCTTGTGTGCGCGTTTGCCCGTTAGTTCATTCAGAGTCATATAGTTGTTGAAAAATTTTCTATATTGTGCTATAATATACAAAATATTAATTGCTTTGGAGTTTATATGTGGCTTTTTGATAAACGAAAATTGCATAATATTGAGTATGTTTTGCTGATTATAGTGGGCGCGATCTGTATTTTTGGGCTTGTTGCCATTCTTGCCGCATTGGCTGATGCCGCAACAGGTAGTGAAGAAGCCGATTTGTTGGAAACACTTTCACGTCTTAACTTCGGCACAGTGAAAAAACACGCAATGTGGATTGGTGTCGGCGCGGTGGCTATGGCGTGCGTTTCAATGCTTGATTACCACGTTTATTCGAAAATATGGTATATCGTTCTTGGGGTCTGCGTAGGTTTAATTGTTTTTACAGGCTTTTTCGGGGACGAGCAAGGCGGTACGCGAGGTTGGATAAAGATAACTGAAAGCTTTTATTTTCAGCCTACCGAGGTTGGTAAACTGGGTTTAATACTTATTCTTGCAAAAACTATTGCTAAAAAAGAAAGTTTTGAACATTTTAAAGATTTGATTCCAACCTTTTGCGCTATGCTTATTTTTGTAGCCGCACTTTTGACGCAAATGGATATAGGCACGTCCCTTGTTTACGTTTTTGTGTTTATTATAATGATTTTTACCGCAGGTATGCGTTGGAAACATATATTGCTGGTTCTTGGCACTTGTGCTGTGGCTTGTGTTGTTATATGGTTCTTCCTTGGTGATAAACAGCAAAGCCGTATTCTTAACTTTGTCAGTGGCGAGGACGTTGCCCAGCTCAAATATGCTAAAATCGCTATAAGTTCAGGTAACTTTTTCGGTAAAGGAATATTGGGTGCAGGTTCAATAAGTCAACGAGGAAATATTTTTGCTATACATACTGACTTTATTTTTGCGGCAATAGGTGAATCTATGGGATTCTTCGGTGCATTGGTGCTCATAGCTCTTTATGTTGCTATGGAAATCAGAATGTGGTATCTTATGCAATTCAAAGCTCATGACCGCTATGGAAGAATGATAATTATTGGTGTTATGGCAATGTTTATGTTCCATATATTTGAAAATATCGGAATGGTTGTTGGCATAATGCCCATTACGGGCATACCTCTTCCGTTTATATCGTATGGTGGTTCAAATATGGTAACCAATATGATAGCGATAGGTTTGATTGAAAGCGTTTGTATGAACAGACCCATTCAACCATTTACGGCAGATTAAGTATTTTTTTTAATCCCCCGGCATATGTTGTGCTGGGGGTGTTTTTTTGTTTAAAAAGAAAGGTATTTTAGTAATTTTAATAGCGGTGCTTCTTGTAGGTGTTTTTGTTTTTTTTAGTAAAAATATTGAGTTTCTGAAAAACGGTATCCAAATAAGCCTTCAGGAAGATTTTAAAATTAAAGAAAGTCTTGGAAAGGTGTTCTTCCTTGATAATGAAAGTGGAGAAATTACGGCATCGTCATCAGTTTCGGTAACGTCTATTTCACTTCCTTGTTCAGGTGAAATAGAACAAAAAGAAATTTTAGGGGAAAAGTGCATTGTCATCTATTCAAAAAAATTTGAAAGCGTGTGCGCAACTGCAGACGGAGTTATTGAAAGTGCCGAAAATGATAAAATAACAATACGTCATAGTGATGGCAAATTAAGTCATTATTATGGTGCAGTTTGTTTGTTGAAAAAAGATGAAAAAGTAAAAAAAGGTGAAAGTATAGGTTATGCAAATGGTAACGTAACCTATAAATTATATGAAAATTGCATTGCTCTTAATCCGTTGGAGTATCTGTCTTGACTTTGTTTAAAATAAATAATATTAAGATTAAACTTAATTTTTCCTTCTTACTTCTTTGTGTATTGTGGATATATGCGGGTCAAGCTGACGTATTATTTACAATGCTTTTAGTTGTTCTTATTCACGAAGGTTTTCACGTTTTTACTGCAGGTCTGTTTGGATTGATAACTGAAAAAATCGAGCTGTTTCCCTTTGGTGGTGAGGCGGAAATTAATAATATAAACGATAATTACGTTTATGAAGCAATAGTTGCCGCGTCAGGTCCGTTTATAAGCCTTTTTACAGGCTTTTTATGGGAGAGGGGATATGATATAGGGCTTTTGCCCCAATGGCGTGATTTTGTGGATTTTTCGTACAGTATAGCAATTATAAATATTTTGCCGATATATCCTCTTGACGGCGGACGTGTTTTAGGGTGCATCTTAAAAGGAGTTTGCGGTGAAAAAAGGGGAAGAAGAATAACAGTTATTTCAGGTATAATTATTGCATCGGCTTTTTTGATAAAGTGCATATATGAACTGATTTTTCTAAAAGCAAGCAATTATATAGTTATGGCAGTGTTTATGTTTACGGCATCTTTAATGGTAATAAAAAATCCCCGAAGAATAATCTTCAGGGAAAAATATTGGAAAAGTGAAAAAGTAAAAATAATCAAAGCATATGAAAAAGATAAAGTAATTCAATGTCTGAAAAATATCAGTGGAAATTATTTTTACTGTGTGCTGATTGTTGATGAAAATGAAAACGTTATCAGTGTTTTTTCTGAAAAACAGTTGCTTGACGGTGTAATGAACAATACGGAGTTGACTTTTAAAGAACTTTATCCATATCCTTTAAATCATCTATGAGAGCAATGAAATCTTTTTCTGTTTTTAAATTTGTTATACTGCTTCGTATTTTTGCCGCATTACGCATACCGTGCGTGTACCAAGCCATATGCTTGCGCATCTGAAGCATTGCAGTATGTTCGCCCTTTAATTTAATAAGATTCAATCCGTGTTGAAGGGCAATATCAAGTTTTTGTAAATGAGTTAACGTAAAATCCTTGTTTTCAAGAAATGCATTTATTTCTGCAAAAATCCAAGGTCTGCCTTGGGCAGCGCGACCAATCATTATTGCATCACAGCCCGTATATTCAAGCATCTTTTTTGCCGATATACCGCCCGTTACGTCACCGTTTGCAATAACGGGAATTTTAACACTTTCCTTAACGCGCTTTATAGCGTCAAGGTCTGCTTTGCCACTGTATGCCTGCATAGTTGTTCTGCCGTGAACAGTAACCGCTTTTGCGCCTGCTTCTTCACAGGCTACGGCCATTTTATCTGCGCAAAAACTATCCCATCCTGCACGGAATTTTACTGTAACGGGCTTGTTTGTTGCGCTTACACAAGCGGCAACTATTTTCTTTGCAAGAGGAATATCCTTCATTAACGCACTGCCTTCACCATTTGATATAATCTTTCTCGCAGGGCAACCCATATTGATATCAATAATATCAAAGGCTTCAAAATAGTGGTGGGATAATTGCTTTGCCATAATTTCAGGATCGCTTCCGAAAATTTGTGCGGCTTCCGGATGTGTGCCGGAAGGTTCAAGCAAATCGCCGGTTGCTTCGCTTGCGTAATATAAACCTTTTGCGCTTACCATTTCAGTCACCGTCAATGCGGCACCGAAATCAAAACAAAGTTTTCTGTAAACGCTGTCCGTTACGCCTGCCATTGGTGCGAGTATTAATTTGTTTTTTAATTTAATATTTCCTATTTCCATACCTAAAAAAAGTGTTCAGCAAAAAGGCTGAACATTTATTATTTTACGCATTTCCAGTTCCACTTTTTTGATGCCTCAAGCCAGATAGCATCATCAAGTGGGTGAGTGGAAGCATTTTTTGATTTTGCAAGGGTATATACGTATTTTGCAAAACTAACTATGTAGGTTTTTCCTTCGCTCATTTCTCTGTGGGCAAGCTGTCCCCATATGGTTGTATCCCATAAATTGCGATTAATGTATTCCTGCTTGATTTTTTCGCCGTCATAATAGGTGTGATTAAGTTCGAAAGAATATTGATTATGGCATACGTTTAAAATTGCATAATCAGCGCGGAATGCTTCGCCTTTTTGGCTTAAACCAACTGAACCGGGATTAAGAACAAGCTTGTCATTGGGACCAACGTAAGCAAACTGAAAATGGTTGTGACCGCACAATAAAATACGTTCGTTAATGTTTTCAAGGCACTCGTTAAGCCTGTTTTTGTTTGTTGAATGAAGCAGTTCACGAATAGAATCAGGTGAACCGTGAACCATTCTTATTGAAATTTCACCATCATTAACGGTGCGCTGATTTTTTAAATCGGCAATAAATCTACGTTGCTCATCATCAAGATATGATACTGAATCACGCATAAATTTCCATTGCAATGCCGTTTGTGTCTCGTGAAAACCGTTAAAATGCTCTGTTGCAAGCTCTTCGCGATTACCTGCAATCATTATTGCATCAAGGTCGGTAAGTTTTTTTAAAACAATATCGGGGCAAGGTCCGTCACCAACATTATCGCCAAGTACAAGAATTTTATCATATCTGCTTTTGGGAACTTTGTTCAGTACGGCATCTAATGCCACGTTATTACCGTGAATGTCAGAAAGTACAAGGTATTTCACGCTTAACCCTCCAACGAACCGAACTTATTTAACGGCATTACTCTGAAACGGACTTTGCCAATAATAAGTTCTTCCTTTAAAGGTCCGATAGTGGGTTTACGGCTATCAGCAGAATTGTTTCTGTTGTCACCCATAACAAAAACGCAACCTTCAGGTACATAAACGGGTTCCATATCAAGTAACGGAGCATCAAGAATATAATTTTCTTCAATGGTCTGACCGTTAATATACACTTCACCGTCAACTATGCTTACCATTTCACCGCCAAGACCTATAACACGCTTAACGTAAATTAAAGGATATGCTTCGGTGCCATAACGGCAAATAACCACGTCGCCACGCTGTATGTCAGAAAACTTATAACTGTATTTTGTAACGAAAAGTTTTTCCTTGTGCTCAAGTGTAGGCATCATACTGGGGCCGTCAACAGTCGCTATTACAAAAACAAAAGCCCTTAATAAAACAGCAATTAAAATAGCACTTACAATAGTCAAAATCCAACTAATCATATTTTTTTTAGTCCTGTTTGCTTTAGGATTATTTTTTGAAGGCAAATGGAGTCTGTAACGTATGCGGTCTGATTGTCTGCCTGTGTAGAGGTATGGTGTTTCAAAGGTATCTATGTTCTGAAGCTTCTTTAATTCTTTATAAGTGATGATGTTTTTGAAAATGTCAGGGTCAGATTCATCATTGGAAAAATCAAGTTGTTGCGGTGAACACTCATCATCTAAAGGATTAGTTTCAAGTAAGGAAACAAGTTTTTCTTCTTCGTCAGAATTGCCGTTTATATAACCTCCGTTTTCTTCAACGGAAAAAGAGGGGATATTACTTTCGTTGTCTGTAACAGTTACTTCGTCTGATGCGGTATCTGAAATATCCTCCGTTATTTCTTCGGGATTATCAGATATAACGGTATCCTCGGTAGCTGAAGAAAAGAAATTTTCATTATCAAACATTGTCGTCTGTGCGGCAACGTGCTCGTCTGAAGCATCTATATCATTGCTTTCATTTGTGTCGATAATAGAATGAAAATCTTCTTCAACGTCCTCGGCTTCTGTTCTTGAAGTTGTTTCGTCTAAAGAACTTTCAATATTAAATATGTTGAAGTAATTATTTTCTTTGCTTTTTTTAGCCATTTCTATTCCGCCTTAATAATTTTTTTTGTGCGTTTTTGACATTCTTCACGGTCAAGCATTATAATTCTGCCGCAGGTAAGACACTGAAGTTTTATATCTGCGCCGCAACGCACACATTTCCAACTGTTGCTGCCGCAAGGGTGATTTTTTTTAGTAATTACAGTATCACCTAATGCTATATCAAACATTATTATTCTCCAAAATATTGCTTATTTTTGTATTATAACAAAAAATTTTGATTTTTTCAATCAATTTTTTGCTAAAAAACCAGTTTTTCCAAGGCACTTGCAAACATTTTTGCACTGATTTTTAAATCTTCGATATTAACACCTTCATTAGCCTGATGCGCACGGTCAGGTCTGTCAAGGAACTGAATACCAAAAGCAACAGCTTTTCCGGGCATTGTACGGGCATAAGTACCGCCGCCAATAGCCAAAGGTTCTTCGTTTCTTCCGGTGTAAGCTTTGTATACTTCAAGCAAAGTTTTAACAAGTTCTGAATCTTTATCTACGTGGTGGGGATTCTGAAAATGTTCAATTTCACATTCCCAAGTGTCAGGTAAC
>JAZROC010000349.1:0-3618 GCA_045648525.1 Clostridia bacterium | reverse complement strand
CCTCATTTCCCGCACACTTTCGCCCCACTTTGCCCACATACCGCCCACTTTTTTGCCATTTTTATGCACTTTCGCATTAATCGCGCCACTTCCTTTTAGTTTTTTATCATTTACCGCATTATTAGCACACTTTCGCCCCACTTTGCCCACGCACCGCCCACTTTTACTCCTTTTTTAAAAAAGTTATTGCATTAAACAAAAAACAGTTATATAATATAAAGTGCGTACTGAGGCTGACGCTTGCAGTCATCGGACTAAACGCAAAAAAATATTATTTTCATAAGCTATTTCTACGGAAAAGCGGAATGGAGGAAAAAATGAAAAACACTAAAACTCTCGTAATCGGCGCCGCCCTGACGGCTGTAGTAATCGTACTGCAGTTAATGGGGGCGTTTATTCACCTTGGCGGAATTTTCCAGGTAAGCCTTGTGCTTGCGCCAATCGTAATCGGTGCGGCAATCGGTGGCATTGGTCTTGGCGGCTGGCTTGGTTTCGTTTTCGGCCTTGTTGTCCTTTTAAACGGTGATGCGGCAAGTTTTCTTGCAATCGACGTTTTGGGCACCATCGTAACAGTGCTTTTAAAGGGCACCTTATCAGGTCTTGCGGCAGCACTTGTCTACAAAGCATTTGAAAAGAAAAACAAATACCTTGCAGTTATACTTGCGGCAATTATCTGCCCCATTGTAAACACAGGTGTTTTCCTGCTTGGTTGCTTCGTTTTCTTTATGGAAGCCATAAAGGAATGGGCAGGCGGTGGCGCACTTGTTAACTTTTTTATAATGGGTCTTGGTCTTATAAACTTCCCTGTTGAGCTTATTTTCAACATAATTTTGAGTCCTGCAATTTTAAGGCTTTTAAACATTAAGGAGATAAAAAACAAATGATTCTTGTACTTGATATCGGCAACACCAACGTAAAACTGGGTGTGTTTCAGGAAAGCAAATTAATCGGCACGTGGCGAATTTCAACTGATTTAAGAAAAACAAGCGACGAATACGGCATTGCCGTTGTTGAAATGTTAAAAACGTCACAGGTCACACCTGATGATATTGAAGGCATTATTATGTCATCAGTTGTGCCTGCCATCAACTTTACCATTGAGCATATGCTTACCGACTACATTCACAAAAAGCCCATCATCGTCGGTGCAGGTATCAAAACAGGTCTTAACATTAAAATTGATAACCCCAAGGAAACCGGTGGAGATATTATCTGCGATGCCGTTTCGGCAATCAAACGCTATGGCGGACCTGTAATTACCATTGATTTCGGCACAGCCACCACCATCTGCGCAACCAACGAGAAAAACGAGTTTCTGGGCGGTTGTATTTTAGCAGGCGTAAGAGTTGCCTCCGATGCGCTTTCATCAAAAGCGGCAAATCTTCCTGCCGTCGCTCTTGATTTACCTGAAAGCATTTTAGGTAAAAACACCGTGCAATGTATGCAGGCAGGTCTTTTATACGGCTACATCGGTCAGATAGAATACATTATCGGCAAAATGAAAAAGGAAATCGGCTTTGAAAATGCCAAAGTTGTTGCAACAGGCGGTTTAGCAAAAACCATTGCTGTGCATACTAAAGTTATTGACGTTGTTGATTCTCGCCTCACATTAGAAGGCTTAAGAATAATTTACAATATGAACAAAGAGGTTAAGTAAAAAATGAGAGAAACAGGAAAAATTTCAGTTAATTCAGATAATTTAATGCCAATAATCAAAAAATGGCTTTATTCCGACCGCGATATCTTTATCCGCGAACTTGTTTCCAACGGTGTTGATGCCATAAGCAAATACAAAAAGCTTGTTGAAATGGGTGAAGCCAACGGTCAGGAAAATTACAAAGTAACCGTCAAAGCTGATAAGGACACTCTTACTTTCACCGATAACGGCATCGGCATGACCAAAGAAGAGGTTGAAAAGTATATAAATCAGGTTGCATTTTCAGGTGCCGCAGACTTTTTGGAAAAGTACGAGGACGCAGGAAGCAATATTATCGGTCATTTCGGTTTAGGCTTTTATTCGGCATTTATGGTAGCTGATAAAGTTGAAATCCGCACCCTTTCATATAAAGAAAATGCTGAAGCGGTTATGTGGGAAAGCGACGGAAGCGAAGAATACACCATTTCCGACTGCGACAAAACAACCGTGGGCACAGAGATAACTTTGTATTTAAACGACGATAGCAAGGATTTTGGTGAAAAGTCTGCCGTCAGCGCAGTTTTGACAAAATATTGCGGTTTTATGCCCGTTGAAATTTATATTGACGGTGAAGAAACTGCCGTTAACGATACTGCACCTTTATGGCTCAAATCGCCTTCCGAATGTACTGAAGAAGAGTATAAATCCTTCTACCACAAGGTGTTTACCGACTTTAACGACCCGCTTTTCTGGATTCACTTAAACGTTGACTATCCCTTTAATTTAAAGGGCATAATCTACTTCCCCAAACTTACCGAAAATCCCGACAGCGTGCAGGGTCAGATTAAATTATTCAACAATCAGGTATTCGTTGCCGACAATATTAAGGAAATTATCCCCGAATTTTTAATGCTCTTAAAGGGTGTAATTGATTGCCCCGATATGCCCCTTAACGTTTCAAGAAGTTTCTTGCAAAACGACCGCACAGTTCAGCAAATTTCAAACCACATTACCAAGAAAATTGCCGACCGTCTTTGCAATATGTCCAAAAACGAAAAGGAAACCTATGAAAAATACTGGGACGATATCAACGTTTTCGTAAAATACGGCTGTATGCGCGAAAAGAAGTTTGACGACCGCTTAAAAGAGCACATCATCTACAAAACCACCGACGACACTTATATCACGTTGGAAAAATATCTTGAAACTGCCGAAGACAAAAAGGTCTTTTACGCCACCGACAAAAGCAAGCAGGCGCAATACGTTGAAATGGCAAAAGGCGCAGGCAAAACCGTTGTTATTTTAGGCGGTATGCTTGATATTCCCTTTATGCAACACATTGAAATGCAGAATCAGGGTGTGCGCTTCTCCCGCGTTGATGCCGAAATTTCAGGCGAAGACGTTAAAAACCACCTCTTCGATATGCTTTGCGAGTTCACTAAAAAGATTACGGGCGATAACGTTGAAATCAAGGCTCAAAGCCTTAAAACAAAGGCTCCCGCAATATTGCTTTTAGACGAATTTTCAAGACGTATGGAGGAAGCACAACGCTACTACGGTATGGCAAATATGGGCGGTATGCTTAAATATACCCTCGTTTTAAATACCGAAAGTGCGCTGATTCAGTCAATTAACAAAATGGACGACGAAAGCAAAAAGGAAAAGAGCATCAAATACGTATACGACCTTGCAAAACTCTCCCACGGCTCAATGAAGCCTGAAGAAATCGGTGCCTTCGTCGAAGAAAGCGCAGAGCTTTTGAAAAATCAAATCTGATAAAAAAACACCGACATTGGGGCACCCTCCGTAATAAAGGTGCCCCAATGTCGGTGTTTTCCTTTTCTAAAAACGCACAATAAGGCGCGCAACTTCATAGTTTGATAAATTGGGATTTATCTCTCAGCATCTATCAACACCGCTCTGCACGGAGAACCATCTGTACCCGCCAAATTAAGCGGAGCCGCATTTAAGAAATAGACACC
>JAZROC010000348.1:0-2782 GCA_045648525.1 Clostridia bacterium | reverse complement strand
GATGAAATCTGCAATATGCTTCCTGAAGAATTTAAAAATGAGTTTGCGCCTATATTAAATATTCAGGATGAAGAAGAAAAACGTTTGGTAAAATATGCTGACAGAATCTGCGCCTATTTAAAATGTGTTGAGGAAGTTAATGTAGGAAATTCGGAGTTTTCAGATGCTAAAAAAAGCATTAAAAAAGATATTGATAGTATAGATTCTCCTGAAGTAGAATATTTTATGTCCCACTTTGCAGGCGGATTTGACCTTACGCTTGATAAAATGAGGTGATTTTATGAAAATAGGCATTTCCACAGCATCCCTTTATGGTAAAATGTACACAGAAGATGCCCTTGAATTTTTCAGCAAAAACAATGTTGACTGTTGTGAAGTTTTTTTAGCGTCATTTTCGGAATATACTGAAAAATTTGGTGAAAAACTCAAAAGCGTTAAGGGCAATACTGAAGTTCATTCAATTCATACCCTTAACAGTCAGTTTGAAGGACAGCTTTTTTCGCGCTCTGAAAGACAGTATAACGATGGTGTTGAGATTTTCCGTTCGGCATTAAGAGTAGGACAGATGCTTGATGCAAAAATATACGTTATGCACGGCCCTCAACAAATGAAATATACAAAATACGTAACGAATTATGAGTTTTTTGGTGGTCGCACCGCTGAACTTGCCAAAATTGCACAGGAATATAATATTTTGCTTACGTGGGAAAACGTCCATTGGGCCCATTATAACCACCCTGATTTTATGAAAAAACTTTTGCCGCACTGCACGGAAAATATCGGTTGCACTCTCGATATCAAGCAGGCGGCACAAAGCGACGTTTTAGTTGATAAGTATATTGATGATATGCAGGGTAAAATCAGAAATATACATATTGTTGATTTTGACGAAAATGGAAATCTCGTGCTTCCCACAACGGGCTATTATGATTATGAAAGTCTGTTTAAAAAAATCGGTGACTATAACGATACCGTTATGATAGAGGTTTACGACGGTTGTTATAAAGACCCTCAACAATTAATAGATAGTTACAATAAATTCAAATTACTCTATGGAGAAAAGTAATAGGGGTTTTCTAAAATTTTAAAACGGAAAAAGGCGAGTTTTTATTGCCGGGGAACTACTTATTTATTTAATAAAATCAACCCAAACAAAATTAAGTGTGCAGGATAAATGACATAGAAAAACCATTTGTTAAAAGCGTTTTTCTTTCCTGCTTTGCCATTATATAAAAGTATAACGGGAATAAAAAGAAGTAAGCCTGACATCATCAGCGCAGGGGCGAGAGAACGTTCCCAATACGCTGAAAAAAGCGAAAAAACTCTGTAGCCTGATATTAAGGCGTAGGGTATAAGTTGTAGAAAAATATTGTGCCTGAAAACATAAAAGCCTAAAACCCAGATAGGCGCCATAGAACCCCAATCACCGTTATAGGCGAGAAGCATAAATAAAAGTATGCTGATAATCTTCAAAAAAACGTTTTTGAAATATTCGATGGCGCATAGCATAGTAAAACAACAAAGCAGAGTATAAATCATACTGAAATGGAGATCTAAAATTGTTTCACCATTTATAAAATCAAAGGCGACCTGTGATATCAGTGCAAAAATAAGTAATCTTAAAAAATACTTTTTTCGTGATGAAGTATGTATAAAACCTTCAGTTAAAAAATAGCACATAATGGGTGCGGTCAGTCTGCCTATAAAACGGCAGGTAATATATAATGGTGTACCCCATATGTCCGCAAGAAAAAAGTGGGCAAAATGGTCGATGACCATAGCAATAACGGCTATATATTTTAAATGATTTCTATTTAAAATTTTCATTTGCGCTTTTCCTTAAAAAAATCAGAAAGAATTTTTGCACAATCTTCTTCCATAACACCGCCTAAAATCTCCGCACGGTGATTAAAACGTTCATCATTGCAAAGATGATATAAGGTCGTGCAACAACCTGCTTTTTGGTCGTATGCGCCAAAAACAACGCGGTCAATTCGCGAATTTACAATTACACCTGAGCACATAGGGCAAGGCTCAAGGGTAACGTATAAGGTACAACCTGAAAGCCGCCAGGAATCAAGCTTTTTAGAAGCCTTCTTCATTGCTAAAAGTTCAGCATGGGCGGTGGGGTCGTTGGTTGTTTCACGCAGGTTATATCCGCGGGAAATAACTTTTCCGTCTTTGACAACTACTGCGCCAACAGGTACTTCGCCTTTTTTGTATGCAACCTGAGCCTGTTTCAAGGCGCGGGTCATAAAATAATAATCGTCTTTAAACATTATTTGTGGTAAGGCTCCTTGTTGATTATTTTATAGCCTCGGTAAATCTGTTCAAGCAAAATAACTCTTGCCATTGAATGTGTAAAGGTCATTTTTGAAAGTGAAAGTACGTAATTTGCTCGCTTTAACGCATTTTCGTGAAAACCAAGTGAGCCACCAATAGCAAAAACAATGTTCTTATTTTCCTGCCAGTTTTCGATGTTTTTGGCAAGGTCCTCGCTTGAAAGAGCTTTGCCTGTGCCGTCAAGAACAACAAGAAAATCATCATCGTTAAGTTTTTTGCTAATCTTTTCCCATTCGGTTAACTGCACAGCTTGCTTTTGTGCTTCCGATAATTTTTCCGGTGCCTGCTCATCGTTAACTTCAATTATCTGAAATTTTGCATATCTTGACATACGCTTTTCAAATTCTTTTTCGATTTCGGCATACATTTTTTGTATCTTGCCTACTGCGATAACTTTTACGGTCATATCTGATTAGCAACTCCCATTAAAACGTCGTAA
>JAZROC010000347.1:0-2950 GCA_045648525.1 Clostridia bacterium | reverse complement strand
GGTCAAGTTTATCATCTTCAAGCAATTCGCCTAATGTTGAACCATCTTCTTTTACAGGCTTATTTAACGAAATGCTTGTATTTAACGGAAGATTATTTTTGCAGTTGGCTGAATTCATTTTAGACAACACGCGACGTTTAACGCACATTGATGCAAATGCCTGAAAACAATCGTTTTTTTCAGGGTTAAAATTTATAATGGCCTTATAAAGCCCTATCATTCCTTCCTGAATAATATCATCATCCGTTGCGCCTGTAATATAATATCGTTTACAAATATTCTTTACAAGGTGCTTGAATTTTTTTAATAAAATTTCAGAGGCGCGGTTATCACCCATTTGGGCAAGTACAGCCAATTGCTCGTCAGTAATATCTAACTTCAATTCTTTTCACCTTTTTGTCTTAAACAATCATAAATAAGAATTCCTGCCGCAACTGAAGCGTTAAGTGAATCAATATTACCAAGTTGCGGTAATGATATAAGACAATCACAGTTGCGCTTAACTAACGTAGAAAGTCCCTCACCCTCTGCACCAATTACAATGGCGCAGGCACCTGTCATATTAACACGTGAATAGTTTTTACCTTCCATTGATGCACCATAAACCCAGACGTTTTCTTTTTTAAGTTTTTCAATGGTCTGCGAAATATTTGTAACGCGTGCAATACGCATATATTCTATTGCGCCTGCTGAACATTTTGCCACAATAGGTGTTAAGCCAACTGCCCTGCGTTCAGGAATAATAACACCGTGAACACCTGCACATTCGGCACTTCTGATAATAGCGCCTAAATTCTGCGGATCACATATGCCGTCAAGAATAACGATAAACGGATCTTCCCCTTTATCTTTTGCATACTGAAGAATATCTTCAACACTTACGTATTCTTTAACAGCAACGTATGCAATTATTCCCTGATGTGCGCCCGTCTGAGAAATTCGGTCTAAACGGGCACGTTCAACCTCCTGAACAATAGCTCCGTTTGCTTTGGCATCGTAAACAATCTCTTTAACCGAGCCTTGAATTTCGCCTTCGGCAACAAGTAAACGTTCAATATTTCTGCCTGCTTTTAATGCTTCACGAATAGGATTTCTACCCTCGAGAATGTTTTCGGCAAGTTCAGTATTTTCGCTTTCTCTGTTTTCAAATCTTTTTGGCTTTTCTTCTTTGAATTTTGGCTTATCATCAAATCTTTTTTTGTCAAAGGGTTTGTCATCAAATTTTCTGTTTCTATCGTATGGTCTGTCAAATTTTTTACCTTTGTTATTGAATTTTCTGTCATCAAACTTTTTCATTTTCATTCTCCAATATAGTTTTTATAAGTAAATTAATTCTTTCGCTTTTATTTAAAATATAAAGATAACCAAACACAGCTTCCAAAGCTGTTGCAATGCGGTAATCAAGAATATCGGCATTTTTGGGAACTGTTCCCGGATGGGCATTTCTGCCGCGTTTTGCAATGTAAAGTTCATCTTCCAAAAGAAGACTTTCAATCTTATAATAAGCCTCTCTCTGCGCGGCGGCACATACCATTTTTGACGAATGAATATGTAGCATATGGGCACTTAAATCGTGTGTTGCAACCATATGACAACGGATATTCAGGCTATAAACGGCATCGCCAACTGAAGCAAGTATAAGCGGATTTAATTGACGCGCCGCGTTTGCATCACCGTTAAATTTTTTTAATAACTCTTCTAAAACAAAATTTTCTGCCATTTTTCATCCTTATAATTTTACTGACATTGTATTTTTTATTTTAAATCAAATTTTTTATATTTTCAATAAATATATTGACTTACTTTTTAGCTTTTTTGCTAATTCTGACAATATCGAACTTTATACATTATATAATAAATAAGGATATAAGTCAATAAATTAGGTGTCGGAATTTTTTCAAAAAGCAAAAAAGAACGGTGTATTTCTACCGTTCTATTTTCTGTATTTTTCTCTGCCCATTTTAAACAGATCATTGCCTTCAGTATCTATCGCTACAATTAAAGGCATTTTTTCTACGGTAAGCTTATGAATTGCTTCGGAAAGAAGTTCAGGAAAAGCAACTACCTCGCACTCTTTGACAGAATCTGCCAAAAGTGCACCTGCGCCGCCTGCCGCCGCAAGATATACTGCATTATTTCTTTCACAGGCTGATATAACTTCTGCACTTCTTTCACCTTTACCTATCATAACAGCTTGTCCTAAATCAAGAAGCAATGGCGCATAAGCATCCATTCTTCCACTTGTGGTAGGTCCGCATGAGCCGATTGGTCTGTTTTCGGGCTTGGGGCAAGGTCCGGTATAATAAATTGCAATATCTTTTATTTCAACAGGAAGTTCCTTTTTTGCATTTATAAGTTCTACTAACTTTTTATGGGCAGCATCACGACCTGTATAAATTGTGCCTGAAACAAGTACACTATCCCCTGCTTTTAATGTTTTAAGAACGATTCTGTCTTTTAATGGAAAAATAAGTTCTGTCATAATACCACCTCACCGTGTCTTGCACAATGGCATTGCACGTTAACTGCAACCGGCAAACCTGCAATATGTGTTGGAAAGGTTTCAATAAAAACGTTAAGGCAGGTACATTTGCCGCCTAACCCCTGCGGGCCGATACCTAATTCATTAATTTTATCTTTAAGCTCATTTTCAAGAGAGGCTAAAAATTCATTATCAGATTTTTTTGATACTGCCAATGCGTGTTTTGCCATAACTGCCGCTTTTTCCATAGTGCCGCCGATACCTACACCGATTATAACCGGTGGACAAGGGTTGGAGCCTGCTTTTGAAACCGTATCCACAACAAAGTTTTTAATACCTTCCAAACCTTCCGACGGCTTTAACATTTTAAGCGCGCTCATATTTTCACTACCAAAGCCTTTAGGTGCAACAGTAAGTTTAATTTTATCGCCTTTTACAATCGAAGTGTGAATAACTGCAGGTGTATTA
>JAZROC010000346.1:0-2308 GCA_045648525.1 Clostridia bacterium | reverse complement strand
AACTATTAAGGCAATATGGGGCTTTAACGGTACCGAAAGACCCGGCGCTGTTTATCTTGCTGCTGCAATGGCGGCACACGCTCAGCGTGGTCTTCCTGCTTTTGCTATCTATGGACACGACGTTCAGGATAGAACTGATATGACTATCCCTGATGACGTTAAGGAAAAAATCCTTCTTTTTGCAAAAGGCGCAGTTGCTGTTGGTGCAATGCGTAATAAAGCATACGTTAATATTGGCTCGATTTCAATGGGTATTGCAGGTTCATACTGTGATGCAGATTTTTTCCAGAAATATCTTGGCATCCGTGCAGAATGGCTTGATGAAACTGAACTTCTTCGCAGAATTACTTTAGGTATTTATGATGAAGAAGAATATAACAAGGCGCTTAAGTGGGTTAAGGAAAATTGTAAAGAAGGCTTCGATAAGAACGCAGGAAAAGAATTCCCTGAAATTATTAAGAAAAGTAAAGTTGTTTCGGCTGATAAGGATTGGGAATTTGTTACTAAGATGGCAATTATCATAAAAGATATTATGCACGGTAATGAAAAACTCAAGGAATTAGGCTGGCACGAGGAAGCATTAGGCAGAAACGGTATTGCAGGTGGCTTCCAGGGACAGCGTCAGTGGACTGACTGGCTTCCTAATGGTGACTTTGCCGAAGCAATTCTTTCTTCAACTTTTGACTGGAACGGTAAAGGTGCACCTACTGTTCTTGCAACTGAAAACGACAACCTTAACGGTGTAACGATGCTTTTATTAAATCTTCTTACCGGCAAGGCTCCTCTGTTCTCTGACGTAAGAACATACTGGTCACCTGATGCAGTTAAACGCGTTACAGGCACAACACTTACCGGCTATGCTGAAAACGGTATTATTCACCTTATAAATTCAGGCGCAACTGCTCTTGATGCAACAGGTGCAGTTAAAGATGAAAACGGCAATGGTACAATGAAAGAATGGTGGAATATGACCAATGCAGATATTAAGGCTTGCCTTGATAATTCTGATTGGTGCAGAGCCGATTATGAATATTTCCGTGGCGGTGGTTTCTCAAGCCACTTTAAGACAAATGCTGAAATGCCTGTTACAATGGCTCGTCTTTGCCTTGTTGATGGTGTTGGTCCCGTTATGCAAATTGCTGAAGGCTATACCTGCGTTGTTGACGAAAAAACACATGACATTTTAGATAAGCGTACTGACCCCACTTGGCCTACAACTTGGTTTGCACCTATTATTAACGGAAAAGGCGCATTTACTGACGTTTACTCTGTAATGGCAAATTGGGGAGCTAACCACGGTGCATGGGTACACGGTCACGTTGGTGCAGATTTAATAACACTTTGCTCAATGCTTCGTATTCCCGTAAGTATGCATAACGTTCCTGATGAAAAGATTTTCCGTCCGCAAGTTTGGGGACTTATGGGAACAGATAACAAGGAAACTGCGGACTTTAAGGCATGCGAAACCTACGGTCCTCTTTATAAATAAAAATTTAACCATATAAAAAATGCACTCTGAATTTTTGATTTCAGAGTGCATAATTTTATTTAACCGTTGCGAATAAGAAAAATACCATTACATAAAGATACGTTATTATTGACATTTTTAAGATAAAATGATTTGTCGAAGGATTTTTTTCTCTGTTCATAAGTGTCTGCACAAGGCAGGCGGTAATGGGCAAGCATAATATAATTGCAAGTGAAAGATTAGCGATAAACAATGTTTTTATTAATCCGCACCATAAGCAAGTAAGATATATTATAAAAGCAATAGGGAAAAGAATCCATAAAATATTTCTTAAAATTTTCATTAGTTCTTAAGGCTCTGCAGGGGAGCGGGGATTCTACCTGCACGTGTAATGAATTTTGTACAATCAGCTTTGTTAACAGGCATGATTGGTGCTTCGCCCAAAAGACCGCCAAAGCTTACCATTTCGCCAACACCTTTACCAATAACAGGTATAATTCTTACTGCAGTTGTTTTTGAATTTACCATACCGATAGCCGCTTCGTCGGCAATGATGCCTGAAATTGTTTCGGCACTCGTTGAACCGGGAACAGCAATCATATCAAGTCCAACTGAACAAACACAAGTCATTGCCTCAAGTTTTTCTAAAGTAAGTGTGCCTGATTTTGCCGCGTTAATCATACCGATATCTTCTGAAACGGGAATAAATGCACCGGAAAGACCGCCAACGTAACTTGATGCCATAACTCCGCCTTTCTTTACTGCGTCATTAAGCATTGCAAGTGCCGCAGTAGTACCGGGACCACCCGTTTCTGAAAGACCCATTTCCTCTAAAATATG